>JBEBGG010000094.1:0-13244 GCA_040081555.1 Vicinamibacterales bacterium | reverse complement strand
GCCCTGAACGTGGCACGGGAACACGGAGCCACGCGCATTGCGTTGCTGCACTGTGTGTCGTCATACCCGGTGCCGGCCGGCAGCGAGAACCTTCGCGTCATCCAGACGCTGGCGCAACGTTTCGACCTTCCAGTGGGTCTGTCCGACCACGCGCGCAATACGGCCGGCGTCCCAGTCGCCGTCGCGCTCGGGGCCTCTCTCTACGAGCGCCACCTGATGCTCGAGGGCGACAACGGCATCGACGCAGCGGTCTCCAGTTCGCCAACGCAGTTTGCCGATGTGATCCGCGTTGCGGCGCAGACGCAGCAGGCGCTCGGGCACGGCCGGCGTGAATGCCTGCCCGCCGAAGCCGTTAACCTGACGGCCAGTCGGCGCGCACTGCACGCGACCCGCGCACTGGTGCCGGGGCAGCGGATCGAGCGCGGCGATGTTGCGGTCTTGCGCCCGTCGCGCGGTCTCTCGCCGGCACTACAGGACGAGCTGGTGGGGACAGTGGTGACGCGCTCGATTGACGCCGGCGCGCCATTTCTCGGACACGACTTGCCGTCAGTCAGGGAGCACCGCGGTGTCGCTTAACGTCCTCATCACCGCGGCGTCTCGACGCGTGCCGCTGGTGCAGGCGTTCCAGGCCGCGCTGTCGACGTCGAATCGTCGCGGGCGGGTCGTCGTGACCGACGTGAATCCGCTGTCCCCGGCCGTCCACGTCGCCCAACGCTGGTACCACGTGCCGCTGGCGACCGCACCGGACTACCTCGACGCCATCATCGCCATCTGCGAGGCCGAGCAGATCGGGCTCATCGTGCCGACCATCGACGACGAGCTGGAGATTTTCGCCGCGGCTGCGAAATGGTTCCTGGCGCGTGGTATCCGCGTGGCGGTCTCTCCCGAATGGACCAGCCGGACCTGCAACGACAAGCTGAGCACCTGCCGCTATCTGCGCGGCAAGGGGATCGCCGCCGCCGAGACCTGGCTGCCAGCCGAGGTGCCAGCCGAGCCGACGTTTCCGCTCTTTATCAAGCCACGGTCCGGTCGCGGAGGGGTTGGCGCGTTCCAGGTCCACAGCCACCGCGATCTCGATTTCTTCACGAGCTACGTTGAGCAGCCGATCGTGCAGGAATTTCTTGACGGCCCGGAGTTCACCATCGACGTCTTCTGCGATTTCAACTATCGCCCGATCTCGATCGTGCCGCGCGAGCGTGTGGTGGTCCGGGCTGGTGTGATGGATCGAGGACGCACGGTCCAAGATGACTCGCTCATCGCCTTTGCCGAATCGATCGCGGCCGCGATGCCGTTTCTGGGCGCAGTGAACATCCAATGCCGCGTGGTGCAGGGCCGGCCCGTGGTCTTCGAGATTAACCCCCGGTTCTCCGGAGGGATCCCGCTGACGATCGCGTCGGGCGCCGACTTTCCGGCCTACTTGATCGACCTGGCACAGGGGCGGAAGGTGGCGCCGAGGCTTGGTCGTTTCCGCGGGGACCTCTGGCTGACCAGTTACGAAGCCTCGATCTTCGTCAAGGGTGAGGCACTCGACTCCGGCCGACGTCTGCCGCTGCACATGGGGCAAGTGGCGTGAGTCAGGCCGTCATCATCCTTCAGGCGCGCATGGGCTCCGCCCGGCTGCCGGGCAAGTCGCTCGCGCAGATCGGTGCGCGTCATTTGCTCGGGCATTGCCTGGCGCGTCTGATCGTCGGGTCGGCGGCGCCGGTCATGCTGGCGACCACCACCAACCGGGAAGACGACGCGCTGGTCGAGGCGGCCGGAGCGCATTGCGTCTCGGTCTTTCGCGGACCGGCAGACGATGTGCTGCAGCGCTATGTGCAGGCGGCGCGTGCGGTTGGCGCCCGGTATGTCGTGCGAGCCACCGGTGACAACCCGTTGACCGACGTTGACGGACCTGAGCGGGTGCTTCGCGCCCTGCGCGAGTCCGGTGCCGATCATGTGATCGAGGACGGGTTGCCGTACGGCGCCGCGGTGGAGGCGGTCACCGTCGACGCGCTGAACCGAGCGGCCATTCAGGCGACCGATCCCGCTGACCGTGAGCACGTCACCACCTTGATTCGTCGGGATCGCGGTCGGTTTGCGCCGCTGGTCATCGAGGCGCCCGCCACGCTCCGTCGACCAGATATCCGCGTGACGGTCGACACGCCAGAGGAGTTGCAGTTTGCGCGAAGCCTTGCGGCTCGCATGAACAACTGGACCGCCGTACCGGAACTGGCGAAGGCCATTCACGTCATCGACGCATCACGCGCGGAAAGCAGGGTCGCGTGAGGACAAGACCCGCGCCGAAGAAGTTCGAACTCGCCACCGTCCTCGGGATTCCGGCGGCCATTGCCGTCGTGCTGCTGGCGCAGATGCTCGAGGGTGCGCCGGCACGTGCCCTGTGGCAGCCAACGGCGGCGCTGGTGGTCTTTGGCGGCACGCTGGCGGCGGTGCTGGTCAGTTATCCGTTTGCGATGGTGCGTCGTACTGCCACTGCGGTCCGCGCCGCGCTCTTTGTGCCGGCGGAGTCGACCGACCGCGTCCTCGCCGACATCCTCAATTACTCGAACATCTCGCGGCGCAGGGGTGTGATTGCTCTCGAGCCCGAGATCGACCAGGCGGAAGACACATTCCTGCGGATGGCGCTCAGTCTAGCTGCCGACAATACGTCGGCGAAGGTGTCGCGGCAGATCCTCGAGGTCGAAAGCGACGCGCGGCGAGAGATCGAAGAAGCGCCTGCGGAGGTGCTCGAAACGGCTGCGGGATATTCGCCGACGCTCGGGATTCTCGGTGCCGTGCTTGGGCTGATCCACGTCATGCAGAGCCTGAGCGATCCGTCAAAGCTCGGCGGCGGCATTGCCGTGGCGTTTGTGGCGACGGTCTACGGTGTCGCGGGCGCCAACCTGGTACTGCTCCCCCTGGCCACCAGGCTGCGCGGTAATGCGCGCCGCACCGCATTGATTCGAGAAATCGTCATCGAGGGCATGGTGTCGGTGCAGGAAGGTGTCAATCCGCGGGTCATTGAACAGAAGTTGCGCGGGTTCATGCTGGTGGCGCGTCGCGAAGAGCCACGCGTGCGGAGGGCCGCCTGATGCGTCGCTTGCCGCGGCGGTCCGCCGCGACGCACATGTCTCGCGACCGATGGCTGGTGTCCTACGCCGATTTCATGACGTTGTTGTTCGCCTTCTTCGCGACGATGTACGCCATTTCCAGCGTTGACGCACAAAAGCTGTCCTCTGTGGCGACGGCCATGCAGGCCGCCTTTGACGACACGGCGCGGGCTCGCCCACGTCCCAATCCGCCCGCCACTCACGCAGGCAGTACGTCGATCGGCGCCGCCACCGAGCCCTCGTCAGAAGAGGTGCAGGCCGCAGTGTCGGATGCGCTGGCGGCGGAGCTGGCGGCCGAGGAGTTGACGCTCATCGTGGATCGTCGTGGCGTCACGCTGTCGATTCCGGAAGCCGGCGCGTTTGGTACCGGCCGCGACGAGCTGTCGTCGACGGCCGAGGGACTGGTGGCCCGCGTGGCTGTCGTGCTCAATCGGTTTCCCAACGCCGTGCGTGTCGAAGGGCACACCGACGACGTGCCGATTCATACGGTCCGCTTTCAATCGAACTGGGACCTCTCGGCGGCGCGCGCCAGTCGGGTGGTGGAGTTCCTGATTGCGCGGGGCATACCGCCGGCCCGGTTGTCTGCCACCGGCTACGGCCAGTTTCACCCTCGTGCCGCCAATACGTCGGCAAACGCGCGCGCCAGCAATCGTCGTATCGATCTTGTGATTTTGAACTCGGCAACCACGTACGCAGAGGAACCGCCAACAGGCGGTCGGACGCCATGATGGACATGCTCACACACGCCGAAGAAGAACAACTCCTGGGACGGCCCGTTGAGGGACTGCTGACCGCGGAGGATCGCGCCGCTTTCGCCGGTCAGGTCTGTCTCATCACGGGGGCCGGGGGGACGGTTGGGTCCGAACTGGCCCGCCAAGTCGCCGCGTGTGGGCCGAGGGGCCTGATCCTGGTCGAGCAGTCCGAGTTGGCGCTCTTCCGCATCGAGCAAGCGTTGACGGCGAGTGCACCGAATGTCGCCATCGAGCCGGTGCTGTGCGACGTGACCCGGGCGGCGAGCATCGCCCGCGTCATGCGCCGTGTCCGCCCGAACATCGTGTTCCATGCCGCCGCGTACAAGCATGTGACGATGGCCGAGCGCGCGATTTGCGCGACCGCCCGCGTGAACATTCTCGGCACCTGCGCCGTGCTTGCCGCCGCGCGTGAGGTCGGCGCGCGCTTCGTGCTGATCTCCACGGACAAAGCGGCCGCTCCTCACAGCGTCATGGGCGCCACGAAGCGTCTAGCTGAGCAGGTCGTGCTCGGCGCCTACGCCGACGTCCGCCGGCCGATTGTCGTGCGTTTTGGCAACGTGCTGGCCAGCAGTGGCAGCTTCGTGGAAGTGATGCGCGAGCGGATTCGCCAGGGCCAGCCGTTGCTGCTGACCAACCCTGACGCCACACGTTTCTTCATGACCGTCTCTGAGGCTGCGTCCCTGGTGATGAAGGCGGCGAGCCTGGCGATCGGTGGCGAAACGTTCTGGCTCGACATGGGGCCGCAGGTCCGGATCGGCGACCTGGCCGATCGTCTACTGTCGCTCGCCAGGGCGCAGGGGATTCCTGAGGTGCCGGTTGAAGTCATCGGGCTGCGACCTGGCGAGAAGATCGCCGAGGAACTGGCGTCCCAGGGGATCAGCCTCGAAAAGACCGCGCACAATCGTGTGTGGGTGGCCCATCAGGCTCGGCGCCGGTCGTCAGCCTCCGAGGTGTGGCTGCGCACATTGCGTCGTGCCGTGGCCAGAGACGATGCCTACGGCGTGATGACCGCCCTGACGCTCGCGATTCCCGACTTCGTGCCGAGCGAACAGGCGTGGACGCTCGCCAAGGACGTGAAGGACCAGAGCATCGCGACGGCGCGTGCCGCGCGCCCGCGTCCACTGGTCGTACGGCAGGTGACCCCTCCGGCCCGGGCACTGCGCCTCGGGGCGTCGCCGGCCGTGAATACGCCGCGCCTGCGAGTGGTGTCGCCAACGCCGCTGCAGCGTGGCGGCTGGCTCAGGTAGGGCGCCGGCCTCCGGCGGTTCGGCCTTACAGATCGGGCCGCCGGGTCATCCTGTTGCACGTCCAGGCGCGCGGCGGCATACCACCCTTCCTCCCTCTGCACTCAAGCCACTGACATCGTCGCCGATTCCTAGGCCGGAGACATCGGGGTCTCCCAAGGGATTCTCGTAGGCGTCTAAATGCCCAGTTCGGAATTGCCGCATGTTCTCGTCGTTGGTGACGATGCGGACCTGACCTTATCGATCTGTCAAACACTGGACGGAGAGCGTTTTCGGTGCTCGGGCGCCAGCGGGTCTCACGAAGCCCTGGCGGTGGCTCGCCGCTCTGACGTGGATGTCGCACTCCTGGACGTCAGCGGACTGGCGGCGGCCGATGGCTTGAAGCTTGCGGCGAAGCTCCGTTATGAAAGCCGCGATCTTGGGGTTGTGCTGATTGCCGCCAATCGAAGTCTCGAGGATTTGATCGAGGCCCTTCGACTGGGCATTGTCGATTTTCTCGCCAAGCCGGTCTCACATGGGGAATTGACCGATGCCGTGAACCGCGCGATGGAGTGGCGCGACACGGTGCAGCAGTCGCGTGGAGCGCTGGCTCAGTATGAAGATGAAATCGCCGATGGGGCGGTCCGCATCGGGACCACGCTGACCGCCGCCGCCATCTCTTCGTCGCGGGGCCTGCAACAGTGTTTGGACCAGATGTACGGTCCCAACGTCTCTGCGCTCGAGCATGCCAGGCGCGTGGCCGTGACCACGATCCGGTTGTCGCACGCGCTCGACATCGCCGAGCCCCTGCTTGGCCATATCAAACGTGCGGCGCTGCTGCACGACATTGGCAAGCTGGCCATTCCGCGCGCCATCATCCGGAAGGCGTGGCCGCTCAGCTCCGGTGAGCACGCGGTCGTGCGATCGCATGTGCGGGTGGCGGAGGAGGCTCTGGCCTGCGTGCCGTATCTCTCCCCGACGGCCGAGATCGTCGGGGCGACGCGCGAGAGGATGGACGGCCGAGGCTACCCGCGCCGCCTTCGTGGCGGCGCCATTCCCATCGGTGCGCGAATCATTGCCGTGGCGGAGGCGTTCGATTCGTTGAGCGGTGGTACGGACACACCCTTGGCGCAGTCGGTCGATGCTGCCAACGCTCAGCTGGTCCGTCATTCCGGGTCATGGTTCGACCCTCAAGTGGTGAATGCCTGGCTGCGTTGCCAGGATCAGGCACGCGCCGCGGCGTCGCGCGCCGAAGATCGATTGAACTCGTTTGCTGAAGGAGGCCCGGCGACGCCGGTGGCGTGAGATGTTTCTGATTATCGGTTTCGTTATCGTGACCGCGTCTGTGGTCGGTGGCTACCTGATGGAAGGTGGCAACCTCATGGTGCTGGTTCAGCCCGCCGAGTTCGTCATCATCGGCGGCGCGGCACTCGGCAGCATGCTCATTGGGACGCCGCCTTCGATTCTCAAAGGCTTGGTCGGACAGCTGAAAGGCTTGCTCTCCTCCGGGTCGACGAAAGAGGACTACAAGGAACTGCTGGCGATGCTGTACCAGATTTTCAAGGCCGCCCAGCAATCCGGCGTTATGGCGCTCGAGCCGCACTTTGAGAAGCCAGAGACCAGCCCCATCATGTCGAAGTATCCGAAGTTCCTCGCCAAGCATCACGCGGTGGACTTCCTCGCTGACTCGGTGAAGGTGATCATCATCGGCGGGATTGGACCGCACGACTTCGAGAACCTGATGGATTTGGACCTCGAAGTGCAACATCACGACGCGGCGCGTCCGGCGGCCACCCTCAACAAGGTGGCTGACGCGATGCCGGGTTTGGGTATTGTGGCGGCCGTGCTTGGCGTCGTCATCACGATGGGCGTCATCGATGGCCCGCCGGCGGAAATTGGTCACAAAGTGGGTGCGGCGCTGGTCGGCACGTTCCTCGGCATCTTGATGTCCTACGGCTTCATGCAGCCGATGGCCACCAGCATGGAGCTGCGCGTGCAGTCCGAAGGGCACTACGAGGCCTGTATCAAGTCCGGCCTGTTGGCGATGTACAAGGGCTTCTCGCCGATGGTGTCGGTGGAGTTCGCGCGGCGTGTGCTGCCGGACGAATTTCGCCCCAACTTCGAGGAGACCGAACAGTTGTGCAAGGGCACCAAGGGTGAATCATCTGCGGCCGCTGCGGCGTAATCCATGAGCAACGCTGTTCAGCCCATCATCATCATCAAGAAGAAGGGTGGCCACGGAGGCCATCACGGCGGCGCGTGGAAGGTCGCCTACGCCGACTTCGTCACGGCCATGATGGCCTTCTTCCTCGTCATGTGGCTGGTGAACCAGAGCCCGCAGGTGAAAGCTGGCGTCGGCGGCTACTTCCGTGACCCGATTGCAGCCATGGAAGGTGGCAGGGGCGTGTTGCCTGGGGCCGATTCGATTGATCAGCCGAAACCTCAGGCGCCTGTCGATAGCGCCGAGGAGGAGCGGGTGCGCCTTGAATCGGTCGTCGCCACAATCAAGGAGAACCTTGATGGCAACACTGCGCTCCAGGGGTTGCGCGACCAGGTGGAGTTCACGGTCACGCCGGAAGGATTGCGCATCGACCTGATCGAACGAGCCGAGTCGAGCTTCTTCGACAAGGGGAGCGCGACGTTGCGCGGCGAAAGCGAGCGGCTGCTGGCGGTGATCGCCCAGGAACTCGGTACCCTCCATCACGACCTCGACATCGAAGGACACACCGACAGCCGGCAGTACAGTTCGGTTGAGGGGTACTCGAACTGGGAGCTCTCGGCGGACCGCGCCAATGCGGCGCGCCGGGTGATCGAGCGGAGTGGCGTGGGGGCCCAGCAGGTGACCGGAGTGCGCGGGTTCGCCGACCGTGAGCTCAAGGTGACCGACGATCCGATGGACCCGCGTAATCGGCGTGTTTCGATCCTTGTGAAGAGTCCGGTGATGAAGAAAGGTGGCGTGTTGCCCGTGAAGGATGCCGAGCACGCCACGGCCGAATCTGCCGAGCCATCGCCGGCTGCGACCCACGAGGCGCCGCCGCCTGGGGACGCCGCACACGTGGCCGCCGAGGCGGCCGCTGCAGTCGCCAAACCCTCGGCCGGACATCATTAGAACGTCGTACGGGATATGATGTGGCGCGACCCGGGGTCGCCTGCCACTGATGCCTGATCGTTTCCGGGATCTCGTTGCCAGCACGCGCGACATCTGCGCGATTCTCGATGAGTCGGGCATCATCACGTTCGCCAGCCCCGCCATTCAATCGGCCCTCGGCCTGCTGCCGACAGAAGTCGGCGGCAACGTGCTGTGGGAGCTGGTCCACCCCAACGATGTCGTGTCGGTGCATGCGGCGCTCCAAGAGGTACTGGCCCGGGGCGACCGTCGGTCACTCGAATTCGAGATGCTCGATGTCAACGGGCGGTGGCATCGGCTCGATGCATCGCTCTGGCTTCTCGAAGGTGCCGAGCCACAAGCCGTCGGCCTTGTGGCTACCGATGTTACGGACTGGCGGGGCCTCGAGGCTCGCGTTCGCACGCTCGAGGAGCAGCTGCGGCAGGCGCACAAGATGGAAGTGGTCGGGCGACTGGCCAGTGGGATTGCGCACGATTTCGGCAACCTGCTGACGATCATCATTGGCGCCAACGGTCGGATCCTCGACGAGCTACCGGTGGGGTCGCCGCTGCGCGCGCACGCGCAGGCGATTCACGAGCAGGCGGACCGCTCCACAGCGCTCGTGCGGCGGCTGCTCGGTTTTGGCCGTCAGAGCCCCGCCGCACCGACGGTGCTCGATCTCAACAGTGTCGTGACCGACGTCGCCCAGCTTCTGCGGCCGCTTGTCGGCGAGCACATCGACGTGCAGATAGTGCGCGCAGACTCGGTGTGGCCGGTGAAAGCCGACCGCACCCAGATCGAGCAGGTGCTCTTCAACCTGGCCGCCAATGCCCGCGATGCCATGCCAAGCGGCGGCACCTTGACGATCGAGACCGGTAACGTTGCCGCCACCACGTTCGAGGGGCGGGCCATTGGTCCATCCGTGTCGATCAGTGTCAGTGACACGGGCGTCGGCATGGATGCGGCGACGCTTTCTCTGGCGTTCGAGCCCTTCTTTACCACCAAGGCGATTGGCGAGGGCACCGGTCTCGGCCTGGCCAATGTCTATGCGTTTGTTCGGGACAGCGGTGGCTGGACGACGCTGCAGAGTGAGCTTGGCTTGGGCACCACGCTCACCTTCGGTCTGCCGCGCGTCTACGAGATTGCGGTCGCCGATCCTCACAAGCCAAGTCCCCCGGTGGGCGGCACCGAAACCATCCTCGTGGTCGAGGATGAAGACGGAGTGCGTGGACTGGTCCGCGAGTTCCTCGCCCTCGCCGGCTATCAGGTGCTCGAGGCGACGATGCCGTCTGAGGCGGAGCGGATCAGCCGTGAGTTTGACGGCCACCTCCCCCTGCTGGTGACCGACGTCGTGATGCCCGAGATGAGCGGCGTTGAGTTGTCCATCCGCCTGCGCGAACATCGCCCCGACATGCAAGTGATGTACATGTCTGGCTTTCCGGAGCCGACCGCCGGGGGCAGTGGAGGCACCACCGCGCCTGGTGCGCATTTTGTGGCCAAGCCATTCGATCGGCAGACCCTCCTGCGGGCCGTGCGTGGCGCGCTCGACGCCCCCCCTGCGACCAGATGACGACGGCACCGTCACGGGCGCTGCTCGAGGCGTTGTGGGACGCGGCGGAGTCGCCGGTGGTCGTCTCCTCAGCAGACGGGATCGTCTACGCCACGCAGGCGTTTTCCGATTTGCTCGGCGAGCCCGTGGTGACCGGTGCGCGGCTCGAGTCGCTGGCCAAGGGCGTCCATGTTGCGGCGGTCGGCGAGGTGCTGCGCGCGGTGCTCGACGGCCGTGAATCGCGTCGCGCGCACGAAACCGCCATGCGGGCCGCAGATGATTCGTCGGTACCCGTCGAGCACGTGGCCCGGGCCATTGAGGTGGGCACAGAGCGCCTAGTGGTGTCGACGTTTGTGCCGGTAGCCGACCGCAACCGGATGGCCGACGCGCTCGGGTGGAGCGAGCAACGCTATCGCGATCTGTTCGAGGAGGACACGGACGGCCGATTCGTCGTCACACCGGACTGGCGACTGATCGACTGCAACGCCGTCCTGGCGCGCGCGCTGGGCTACGACGATCGTGAGCCGCTCATTGGCCAGAACTTGATGGCCCTGACCCCCGACGGACCGGTGTTGCAGAAGCTACTGGCGGTTGCCCGCGTCGATGGCCGCGCCGGCGCCGTGGAACTTCAGATGACGCAGCGCGATGGCACGCCGATCGACGTGTCATGCCTGGTGTCTGCCTCATTCGGACCTGGAAGAACAGTGGTTTCGCTCCGCGGCCAGGTGGCCGAGATCACAGCCCGCAAGCGGCTCGAAACGAGGCTGCAAGGCGCCGAGCGCATGGAAATGATCGGCCGGCTTGCGGGCGGTCTGGCGCACGACTTCAACAACCTGCTCACCGTCATCAGCGGAAATACCGAGCGGTTGCTCGCGGCGATTCCCTCCGGCGATCCTTTGAAGAACGCCGTGACCTCCATCGACGAGGCGGCATCACGTGCCGCGTCAATGACCAGGCAGTTGCTGGCCTACGGCCGCCGGCAGGTGTTTGAATCTCGTCCGCTCTCGCTCACGACCCTGATCGCCAGCCTCCAGCCGCAGCTCGCGGAAATTCTTGGCGATCACATTACCGTGGAGGTCGGGTTACCCGCCGACGTGCCACAGATCAGCGCCGACCCTCGCCAGATCGAACATGTCATCGCCAACCTCGCGCTGAACGCCCGCGAAGCCATGCCATCAGGTGGCAGTTTGTCCATCACCGTTGATGCGATGGACGTCAGCGAACATGTGTCGCGCGAGCGTCTCTGGCTGAGGCCCGGACGGTACGCGCGGCTGCGGGTGTCTGACACCGGGTCTGGGATGGATCCGGTGACCAAGGCCTACGCCTTCCAACCCTTCTTCACGACGAAGCGGATGGGCAATGGCCGGGGCCTCGGCCTCGCCACCGTCTACGGTATTGTCAAGCAGAGCCACGGCTTCGTGTGGGTCGACAGCGAGCCTGATCACGGTGCGACGTTCACCTTGCTGTTCCCGACGATCAAGTCAGGGACCGGGTCCGTGCGATCGTCAGCCGACCCTGCGCAGGAAACGATTCTGGTTGTCGAAGCGGATGCGTCGGCGCGGTCGTTTGTGGGTGATGCGCTCCGGCGGCGCGGCTACCGGGTGCTTGTGGCGGCCACGCCCCGCGAGGCCATCGAGACACTGGCGTCGCAGCCTGTGCGCGTGCACCTGGTCGTGTCAGGCAGTCGTGAAGTGACCGACCAAGGGATTCCCCTGGTGGCGCGCCTGCAGGCGATCGATCCGTTGCTGCAGTCGCTCATTACGCTCGAACCCTCGGAGCGGGACGAGAACGCGCGCGTGCTGCCGACGACGCCTCGCATTCAGAAGCCGTTCACGCTGCAGGCGCTGGCGGACAAGATTCGTGAAGCCCTCGACTCGGGGGAGGGAAGAGCCTAGTCGACCTAGGGTTCACAAGAGGGCCCGCTGACCATCGAGAGCAAGATCAACGGGTTCTTACCGCGCCGTACGACCGTGCGCGACATGCCGCGCGGGACGATCGAGAACCAGCCCGAGGTGATGCTCTGCGTCTTGCCGGCCAGCGTGATCGACGCTTCTCCAGCGATGACGTAGAGCATGTCGTCTGCGTCTGGCCGAGCGTCCCCCGCCAGTGTGTCCCGCACGACCAGCAGTTGCGACCGGCTGAGACCGGAGCAGCCAACAGGCACGGTTCGGACAGCCTCCTTGCCGCCGAGCGAGTTCTCAGCAACGTCGAGTAGCGACACGACACGCGGCTCTCCTGGCCGGACGACGAGGGCGGGCGCCACCGGCGCCGGAGCCGGCGCGGCCGGCGGCGCTGAGTCCGGCCGTGGTGCTGACGGAGCGGACGACAGGGCGAATTCGACCGCCGGCATCGCGCCGCGAACCGTCACTTCCTTTTCGAGCGCGATGAAACCTTCCGCTTCAGCACGCACTCGATAGGTGCCCGCCGTGAGCGAGCGAAACGTGATCAGACCGGACGCATCAGCCACGCCGTCCCGGCTCGATGGCCCTTCGGCGACCACGTGCGCGAATGGAGCTGGCTTGCCGCTTCGGTCGGTCACGCGCAGGTCGACGGTGGTGGGCCCAGCCGGTGCTGGGCGGCGAGGGGCTGGGGCGGGAGTCGTGGCGGGCGCAGGTGCCGCAGGAGGCGTCGTGCCGGCGGTTGGCGCGGGGGCCTGCTGCAGAGCGACGGCGAGCACGATCAGGGTGAGCATCTCTCCTCCGTTCGCGACGTTACCGCCGTTTCACGTCTGTTGCAACCGCGGGCGCGTGCCTCATGCGCCCGGGTTGGGCTGGACCCTCTCTACGGCACCAAGACGATCTTGCCGAGCGCGCCCGGCTCCATCACGGCTTCGTGCGCCTGCGGCGCCTCGGCGAGTGCGAACTCCCGGCCGACGAGCGGGGCGAGAGAGCCGTTGGCAAGTCCCGCACCGATGGCGGCGTGCATCCACACAAATTCGGCTGCCGCCACGTTGAACAGCACCATGCCGAGCACCGCCGCCTCTCGCGCCATGATGGCGCGCGGGTCGATGTCAATACGGCCGCGGTTGCCGATCAGCACCACGCGGCCGCCACGCGCCAACAGCGTCAGGTCCTTGTCGAGATTGAGATGCGCGTTCATCTCGAAGACCACGTTCACACCCCTGCCTTGCGTGGCCCTCAAGATCTGATCGACGTAGCCGTCGTCGTGGTGGTTGACCACACTGTCAGCGCCAGCGGCCGTGACGGCCATTACGCCCGCTTTGGTACCGGCCGTGCCGATGACGCGCATGCCGAGGGCCTTCGCTGCCTGCACCGAACCGATGCCCACACCACCGCTGGCGCCATGCACGAGCATGGTTTCACCAGGCTTGGCGGCCGCCAGCTTGTGCAGCGCATACATCGTCGTCGCATACGGCACGCCGATGGCCGCGCCTTGTGCGTAAGACACGTTGTTTGGCAGCCTGCTGACGTGTGAGGCCGCACAGACGAGGTGATCCGAATACGACCCGCTCCGCGGTTGTCCCGAGTTGTCGGCGAAGACGTAGACGCGATCGCCCTTCTTCCA
>JBEBGG010000265.1:0-3557 GCA_040081555.1 Vicinamibacterales bacterium | reverse complement strand
GCAACGTAGACCATCTCGTCGAGCGACGGCGTGATGAGTCCACTGAGGCCAATCAGATCGGCCTTGTGTTCGATCGCACTCTGTAGAATCCGATCGCAGGTCACCATGACACCGAGGTCGATCACCTCATAGCTGTTGCACCCGAGCACCACACCGACGATGTTCTTACCAATGTCGTGCACGTCGCCTTTCACCGTCGCAAGGACGACTTTGCCCTTGCCGGACGATTGCGACAAACCAAGGGCTGCCTTCTCGGCAGCCATGAACGGCTCGAGGTACGCCACCGATCGCTTCATTGCGCGGGCAGACTTAACAACCTGCGGCAGGAACATTTTGCCTGCGCCGAACAGTTCGCCGACCACCTTCATGCCGTCCATCAGCGGCCCTTCGATAATTTCGAGGGGACGTGCATATTTCTGACGCGCTTCCTCGGTATCGGCCTCGATGAACTCGACGACGCCGTGGACCAGTGCGTACGAGAGCCGCGCTTCCACCGTGCCTTCGCGCCATGTGAGGTCGTGCTCCTGTTTCTTGCCAGAGCCCTTCACTGTCGCCGCAAACTCGACCAGGCGCTCGGTCGCGTCCGGCCGGCGATTGAAGATGACATCTTCGACGCGCTCGAGCAGATCCTTGGGGATGTCTTCGTAGACAACCAGCTGGCCGGCATTGACAATGCCCATGTCCATGCCGGCCTTGATGGCGTGGTAGAGAAACGCCGAGTGAATCGCTTCGCGGACGACATCGTTGCCACGGAACGAGAACGACAGGTTGCTGACACCGCCGCTGATCCTGACGCCTGGACACGCCGCCTTGATGAGGCGCGTCGCTTCAATGAAATTGATGGCGTACTCGTTGTGCTCTTCCAGACCTGTGGCAATGGCCAGGATGTTCGGGTCAAAAATGATGTCCGACGGATCAAATCCGGCCGTCTCGGTGAGCAGCGTGTAGGCGCGCTTGCAGATGGAGAGCTTGCGCTCAATCGTGTCAGCCTGACCTGTCTCGTCAAAGGCCATGACGACCACGCCCGCGCCGAAGCGGCGAATCGTGCGCGCCTTGTCGAGGAAATCAGCCTCGCCCTCCTTCAGGCTGATCGAGTTGACGACCGGCTTGCCCTGGACACACTTCAACCCGGCCAGCAGTACCGACCACTTCGAGCTGTCGATCATGAACGGCACGCGCGCAATATCCGGCTCAGTCGCGATGTAGTTCAGAAACTCCGTCATCACATGCTCGGAATCGAGCATGCCCTCGTCCATGTTGACGTCGATAATGTTGGCGCCGCTGCGAACCTGGTCGAGCGCGACAGCGGTCGCCTCGGTGTAGTTACCGGCGCGAATCAGCCGCGCAAATTTCGCGGATCCGGTGACGTTCGTGCGTTCGCCGATCATCTGGAAGTTGCTGTCGGGGCGAATGGTGAGGACCTCCAGGCCGGAGAACTGGGAGAGCTTCTGCGCTTGACCCGCGACCGGGCTCGAGTCGCCCTGCGTGTCGGTCGACGGGCGAAGTTGGTGGCCAGGAACCACGCGCGGGGATAGCGCCCTTACCTGCTCAGCGATCGCCGTGATGTGAGCGGGCGTGGTGCCGCAACAGCCGCCGACAATATTGACCAGGTGGCTGAGGGCGAACTCGCCGAGAGCGCTCGCCGTATCCTGAGGCCGTTCGTCGTAGCCGCCGAAGGCATTTGGCAGGCCGGCATTCGGGTAGCAGCTGATGTAGCAGTCGGCGTGTCGCGCCAGCTCCTCGACGTACGGGCGCATATCGCGCGCACCAAGCGCGCAATTGACGCCCACACTGAACGGCTTGGCATGCGCGATCGACACCCAGAAGGCGTCGATGGTCTGGCCCGAGAGCGTGCGACCGCTCCGATCGGTGATCGTGACCGAGATCATCACCGGCACGCGGACGCCGCGTTCCTCGAACACCTCTTCGAGGGCAACGATGCCCGCCTTGGCGTTGAGCGTGTCGACGATCGTCTCTAGCAACAAGAGATCGACGCCGCCATCGATCAGCGCCCGCGCCTGCTCCTTGAACGCCTCGCGGAGTTCGTCGAATGTCATGTTCCGGAACGCTGGATTATTGACATCCGGTGAAATCGACAGGATGCGATTGGTCGGCCCCATCGAACCGGCGACGAAGCGCGGCCGGTCTGGTGTCTTTGCCGTCCACTCGTCGGCCGCCGCGCGCGCGAGCCGGGCGCCCTCGACGTTCATTTCGTAGACAACGTCTTCAAGACCGTAGTCGGCCTGCGCAATTCTGTTACTGCTGAACGTGTTGGTCTCGATAATGTCGGCGCCGGCGGCGAGATACTCGCGATGGATGCCGCCGATGATATCGGGCTGAGTCAGGATCAGCAGGTCGTTGTTGCCGCGCAGATCCTTGTCATGCTTGGCGAAGCGTACCCCTCGAAAATCCGACTCAGTGAGCGTATGACGCTGCACCATCGTGCCCATGGCACCATCGAGCACCAGAATGCGGGTCGCGAGCAAACGCTCGAGCGTAGAACGTGTCGACTGAGTCATGGTCATGCGGTTTCTGGAGTCACGCTTTCGTGTTTGCGTATCGTTGTGCCGCTGGGCCTCTGCCCCGAGGCGATGAGCACGGTGAACGGATCGCCGGCCTTGCTGGCACCGACTGCGACCTTGACGTTGGTGAGTCCGGCTTCAAGGAGCATCCGCTTCAGTTCACCGTCGTTGAAGCCGAGCGTGCGGTCACCGAGCTTGGCCTTGACCCACTCTTCGCGATGCTCGCGGAGATCCAATACCAGGACCTTGCCGCCCGGCACGGTGACTCGCGCGGCCTCGGCCACGGCCCGGGCCGGGTTGGCGGCATGATGCAGCGCCTGCGACAGCAGCGCCACGTCAACGGAGGCGTCCCGCATCGGCAACTTTTCCAGTTCGCCGCGCTTCCACGACACGTTGCTGACCCGCCGTCGCTTGGCGAGTGCCTTTGCGCGACCAAGCACGACGTCCGATCGATCGACGGCCACCACTTGCCTGGCCCAGCGGGCGGCTTCAATCGTGAGATAGCCCTCACCGCAACCGAGGTCGGCGACGGTGATCTGCGGCATCAGCAACCCAAGGGCTCGAGACCAGGCGGCCCAGCTACGCCCGGGTACGAGCTGACGTGCATCCCTAGTGTCCGGACTACCGTGGGTGTCGAAGTTTTCCTTCCGCAGTCGCAAGACTTCTTGCAGTCGCGATTCATCGGCGCGGACCGCCGCTTCACCGGTGGACACCGCGAACTGCTCCTCGAGCGCCTGCCACAGGGTGCGGTGCGGACCGTCGGCGAGTGACGGAGCGAGGCGGTAGTAGGTGTAGCCGGCGTCTTTCTCTTCGACGACAAAGCCGCCCTCCTTCAGCAGGCCGAGGTGCCGCGATACTCCCGACTGCGCCAGACCCAGAATACCGGTCAGTTCGGTCACATTCAGGCGCTCGCGGCCAAGTACGCGCAGCAAACGTAGACGTGCCTCGTCGCCGAGAAGGCGGAAGACCGTGGACGCATGACGCACATCTATGAATCTACATTAGTGGATTACTCGATGCAAGGCCCGTGACCCT
>JBEBGG010000093.1:0-13305 GCA_040081555.1 Vicinamibacterales bacterium | reverse complement strand
ATGTGTAAATCAATAGGAAACAACGAGTTGTACGTTCACCTCGTTTCAGCGCGCGTCAGCGGATTGCACTTGCTAGTGATTCGTAATCAGCAGGTCGTCCGTTCAATCCGGATCGCCGGCTCCATTTTTCTTCCCTAGCGATACACGGGTTCGGCAAGACCGCCGATTGCCCGTTCTCCCCGTGGGCACACTGTAGGCAATCGGGCTGGCGATGACCGCCGCTGCAGTCGCGGACCAGCGGCTACTGTGTGAGTCTCGCCGGGCCGACTGACTCCTTCACCTCGACCCACTGGCCGTTCACACGAATCACGAAGCGTCCCGTCGGCACGCCGTTCCGATCGCTCTCAACTCGGAATCCGAGGTCGCTTCCGCTCACAACTCGCTTGTCCGGTGCTCCCTGCGCCAACGTTAGAGCCGCCGCGGCTACGCCGATCGCGATGAGTGATACCGCCCATACAAGAGCGAGCCGCCATGCCTGCGTGATGTGCTTGATCATGGGATGTCCTCCTGAGTTCCGTTCGTTTGGGTTCTGACGTCTGCGGTGCCTTGCTGGCCGTCGCGGTGACGTCCCCCAAATTCTGAGTAGCCTTTCGGTCCAGAGTCCGGCCCGCTACGCTTTCAGGATCGACTGCACATAGGCCGCCTTCAGCGGCAATCTCCGAGCGGGCTTTCCGGTGGCGTCAAAGAACGCCGCTGCAATGGCCGACACCGCCAGCGCGTTGGCCGCCTCAGAGCCGCCGCCGTATGCGCCGACCTCAGGGCGGCTGATAATCACCACCTTGACTTCCGGCACATCGGCCATGGTCAGAATCGGATAGGTCCGCCAGTCGCGGCTCGTGACGCCGCTTTCGTCAAACGCCATCTCCTCGTAAAGCGCATGGCTCAGACCCATGAGCGCGCCACCTTCGACCGTCCGCTTGAGCTGTAGTGGGTTGACGACGATGCCGGGATCGACGGCAATCGTGTACTTGGTCACCGACACCTTGCCCGTGGCGGGCACCACCGACACCTGACACACGCAGGCCCAATAGGTGCCCGACCGCAGCATGACGGAAACACCCTGTCCGCTGACGGCTGTCGTGCCCATCGCCGACGCGTTGGGCGCGGGCGACGGACGGTTCTGCCACCCCGACGCTTCGCGAACCGCCTTGAGCACATGGATCAGCCGCGCGTCGCTCGTCTGCATCAGGCGGAAGTCGATCGGGTCGATGCCAGCGGCCGCCGCGGCTTCACTCATCGCCAGTTCGCGGGGGTAGTTCTGCTGCAGTTGTCCCGGCGTCCGCATACTGTGGTCGCGCAGACCAATCACCAGTGGCGAAGCCTTTTGGCCGAGCTGAAACGTGCCGTGCCCCGCCTCGGCCACGTTGGGAACCCGGTCGTAGACCCAGGGGTCCATGATGGTGTTCACCGTCGAGCCGATGGTGCCCGCCGGCGCCTTGACGTCTGGTGCCGCCGGTGTAGGCAGCCCTGCGATGAGCGCCCCAACAAGCCGATCGTCCTGCATGGCCGGCATGTAGTGATCCGCCTGATAGGCGGTCACTGTGCCATCGGCGCTCCACCCGATCTTGACGTCCGAAAAGGCCGGAGGCGATTGGGTGGACCACTGCAGATCGTCCGGGCGCATCCACTGGACGCGCACCGGCCGCCCCACCGCCTGCGAGAGAATCACGGCTTCGTCTTCGGCACCCGCATTGCCGCCGTTCGAGCGTCCGTAGTGTCCCGGTCCCGCATAGATGCGAACCACGACGTTATCGACCGGCGTGCCGAGCATCATCGCGATCTGGCCGCGCAAGGCCTGCGGGTTCTGGTTGTGCGTGTGCACGTAGACGGTTCCGTCGGGCCGCACATCGCCCACGGCGATCGTCGGACCGATCGGCGCGTGCTTCATGAACGGCAGCTCGTAGCTTGCCGACAGCTTCTTGCCCGCCGCGAGCGCCGGCCCCACGTCCCCGCGGCACTTGTCGCTATTCGACACGGGGGTCGTCGTCCAATCAGCCTTTTCACGCAGCCACGTGTACAACTGTGCGTGGCCGGGCAGACCCTTCCAATCGGTCCACTTGGTGTCGGCCGCCACCTGCTGTGAGGCACCGATCGCCTCCCACTCGGTCGGCGCGACCACACCGACCAGGTTGCCCTTCACGACCACTTGCGCCGTCGGATAGCGCGTCTTGTCCAATGTGCCGACCGCGACCAGTGTCGACCCCAGCGTCTTCGGATGTACGACCCGGCCATGCGCCATGTTCGGCAGGCGCACGTCGGTGACCCACACCTCCTTGGCGCTCACCTTCGACGGCGTGACCGTGTTGGCGAACGACTTGCCGACGATCGAGTATTCGCTGGTTGGCTTCATCGGCGGAGTGCCGGCGACGGTCAGCCCGAACATGTTGGTCAGGTCGCCCGTGACGGGAATCGACAGCTTGAGCTGCTGCCCTCGTACGAGCTCGCCGTAGGAAATGGTCTTGCCACGACCGGAGACCACGCCGTTCTTCACCGACAGCTGCTTCTTGTCGACATGTAGCGTCTCGGCAGCCAGTTCGAGCAGCGCTTGATACGTGTAGGCAGCGGCCTTGCGCAGGTTGAGCCCGCCATACTCCAGAAATCCTGCCGAGAACCCGCCGTCCGGCGTCCGGTCGGTGTCGCCCATCACGACGCCGGTAATCGCCTCGAACGACACATACAGTTCCTCGGCGACGATCTGCTTGTAGGCCGTGTGCGCGGTGGTTTGGCCGAAGTCGACCTTCCCCGTGCGCATGAGGATCGTGTTGTCCTCGTGAATCTCGAACCACGACCTCGACAACGCGGGATCGAGTGAGTTCCGGCCGGTTGAGGCCTTTACCGCCTGCCCGTGCACGCGCGCGCCCGCCAGACTGAAGCCGACGAAGAGGGCCCCGCCGGTCTTGACGAACTGGCGGCGCGTGAGGGTAGCGCCGTGTACCGTGAGGCGTCGCTCGTTAGGATGTGCCATGGCTTACTTCACCTTCGTCATGAGCGTCGCCGCACGATGCACGGCGTCGAGAATGGCCGAGTAGCTCCCGCAGCGGCACAAGTGCGGCGACGGTCCGCTCATGAAGGCGTCTCTGACCTGCGCCATCGTCGGCGCCGGAGTCGCCTCGAGCAGCTCCGTGGCCTTGATCATCATGCCGTTCTGGCAGAAACCGCACTGCGGCACCTGCTCGTCGATCCACGCCTGTTGCACCGGATGAAGAGCCGCGGGAGCGGACGCCGCATGCTGGCTGGCCCAGCGAGCTGGGAGGCCTTCCAGCGTGGTGACCTCCTTGCCAACAACGCGGCTGACCGGCAGGACGCACGAACGCACTTCCTTGCCGTCTACCAGGACGGAGCACGCCCCGCACTGCGACAGGCCGCAGCCAAACTGCGGACCGCTCAGTTCGAGATTGTTTCGGAGCACGTATAGCAAGGGCGTGTCCGCAGCGACTTGGACCTGGCGGCGAGTCCCGTTGACGATCAAGGCGATGTCTGCCATGTGCGCGTCTCCTCTAGAGCCCGGATGGAATCGGCCCGAATCATAACCTTCAACCAGCGCCCGCAGACGATGCGGATGCCGATCAACTGGGGGCAAGGCGGCCTCGTCTGCGTTACTGTCCCTGAAGCCGAATGCGCACGTTCACAACGAACGGAGACGCCACGCCGTTCCTGGTTCCCGGCGTGAACGTCCACTCGCGAGCCGCTCGCAGCAGAAGCCGGTCGTAGACCGGGTTGACTGATGTGATCATCACCGCCCCTATCACATCGCCCTGCTCGTTGACGTCGACTTGCACTTCTCCGGTGAACACACGTGCCCGGTCTGCCGGATCCGTCGGGTGCCACGCGGGCATCGAGCGAGTGAGGGCCACCGGCGGCACGATCACCGGAGGAGCCGGCACCGGCGGAGCTTCAGGCGGACCGGGGGAAGGACGCGAGCCTGCGCCAGGCGGAACACGGACAGGCGAGGCCGGCGGCAGGGAGGGCGCCGGGCGCACCGCCTTGCTGAGATCGCGGAAGCCCTCTACGACGGTGCGAAGATCCGGCAGCACCTTCCCCGCCATGTCCGGGTCGTCAAGCAGTGCCAGCACCGCGTCGAACTTCGTCGTCGACTGTTCGTCCTTGCGCGCGTATGCCTCCTTGGCCTCGGCATACCGCTGCTGCACGATGTCTGGCAGCTTCGCACGACGCACCTCCGCAAACACCGCCTGCGTGCGCGGCGAGGCCTGTGTGTTCGCTACCTGAAACGTCGGCTCCGCGCTGTAGAGCGCCTCGATGGCCGCGGTCGCATCAGCCGCGCGCTGAAGGGCCAACAGACAGAATGCCCGATACTGCATCACCTCGATGGTGGTTGCTCGGTCGTCGCTCTCCGGAATCTGGTCGAGCAGCGCTAACGCTTCTTCGTACGACGCGGCGAGATAGAGCTGCTTGGCGCCTGCGAGGCCGCTCTGCCCTGCGACCACAGCCGAGGGCCAGGCCAAAGACGCCAGCAACACGAACGTAACAATCAGTGCGCTCACGTGCGCTACCTCGACATAGTGACGCTGACTCGCTCCAAGGCCTCAGCCTTGACCACAACGGTCTGGCGCTGCTCACCGAGCTGCGGATGACGAAGGACAAGTTCGTGCGGACCGATCGGAAGCGACACGTTCGCCAAGGGCGTCTCTCCGTGGTCCTTCCCGTCGATCCACACCTGGGCCCAGGGCACCGCGTTGACGTTGACGCGGCCATTTGGCAGCGTCACGACCAGCGTCGTAGTCTGCCCCGCCTTGAACTCGACGGCCCGCCGCTCACGATAGCCGAGGGCACTGTTGACGAGATCCAGCAGGTGCACACCGGCCGAGGTGACAATCGGACCCTCTGCGCTCGAGCCGAGCACGCGGTCCCCTTCAAGCACCTGTATTTCGACCGCTGATGACAGTCTCAGCGCACCCGAGCGAGTCACCGTGACCGGCAAAGCCTCTTCGGCCACGCGAGGTTTCAGCGCAGCCGCCGGACTCTCCGGTACTGTCGCGGCGGGTGTTGGCCTGGTCAGGCGAATCTCGTGCACCGAACTGTCGACCGTGAGCTGATATGGGGCGACGCCGACGTCACGCCCGTCGACAGTCACCACGTCGCCGATGCCGGACGAGGCGATGGTGAGGGGGAACGCCAGAGCGGCCGCCGACGGAACCGCCACCGGGCGGCTCCTGGTCGTATACATCCTGGCAATCACTCCGGCTTCGGCCAGAGCCACGACCGCAAGGGCAACGGCGGCCGTTCGCGCGGTAAAGACCGGCCGGCGTGAAGAATTCAGAACCGGGTGAGCCGGCGGTGGCTCTGGCAGCCGTACCGAAGGCGCAGCTGGGACCGCCGGTTCGGGCTCGTGTTGCGCCACGGGCGCGGAGACGGCCGCCGGGTCCTGCAGAGAGCGCCAACTCTCTGGCAGTTCCGAGTCGATGGCGGCGGGAATCGGCGCGGCTGAATCCGCTGCTTCCTTCATAGACGCTCAGGGGACGGCAGGAGCATGACACATGATACTCACTCCGGATTGGCGACAAACCGGTATCCGACGCCCCGCACCGTCTGCAGGAATTTCGGGCTGGCAGGCTCGTCTTCGATGTAACGGCGCAGCCTGACAATGAAGTTGTCGATGGCCCGAGTGTCGGTATCCTCCCGCATCCCCCAGACATCCTCGAGAATCGCCTTGCGCGATACCGGCGTGCCTTCATGAGTGACGAGATAGCGCAGGAGTGCCGCCTCCATCAACGTCAGCAGCATCTTCTTTTCGCCCACTCGCACTTCGAGCTGCTCGAAGTCGATACTCCGATCGCGAAACGTGAACTGCGATCCGACCGTCGTGAACTGCGCGGCGGACTCTGCGCGCAGCCACTCGTGCCGGCGGAGCAATCCCTTCACGCGGGCGATGAGAATCGGCAGCTCAAACGGCTTGGCCAGGTAGTCGTCAGCGCCGACATCCAGGCCATGACGCATGTCCTCAGACCGGCTCCGCGCCGTGAGCATCAACACCGGCACAAACCGGCGCAGGCGACGCAGCTCGGCGACGACCGCAAAGCCGTCGATGCCAGGCAGCATCAGATCGAGAATCACCAGGTCGTACACCGCACCCTTGCCCGTGAGCCGCGCCAGGGCATCCTCACCGTTGTCCACCACGTCCACGTCGTACAACTCGGCCTCGAGGTTGTAGCGAAGTCCGTCGGCCAGATGGTGCTCGTCCTCGACGATCAGGATGCGGCTCATGGGGCGACCACCGTCGGCAAATGCACCGTGAAGGTGCTGCCCTTCCCGATGCCATCGCTTTCGACAAACACGTGGCCCTTGTGGCGTTTGACCGCCGTGCGCACGATGAACAAGCCGAGCCCTGTGCCCTTCACGCGGGGCGCGCCGGGTATGCGGTAGAAGCGTCTGAAGATTCGCTTCTTGTCCACATCAGAAATGCCGATTCCGTGGTCGCGGACGCGCAGGTTCACGGCTTGCTCGTCCGCTTGATCGAGTTCCACATCCACCTGAACGTGACCGCCCGAATACTTGATGGCGTTCTCGATCAGATTCGAGACCACGGCGCGCAACTCGTCTTCATCACCGAGCACGCGACGGCCAGCCCCGGCGCCAGGCACTTCCTTATACGTCAGCGCATCGTCGGGCAAGCGGTGCCTGGTCTTGGCCACCTTCACGCAGTCCTGGACCATCTGGCCGAGATCAATGGGAGTCTTGGAGGGATGGCCCGTGCGGGCGCCGAGCTGACCGGCACGCAGGACCTGCTCGATGGTGTCCAGCAACCGATCGCTGTCCTCAATCATCGCCCCGTAGAACTGCTGACGCTTCGCCTCGTCCACAGGCCTGTTCTGCAACGTTTGCAGATACAGCTTCATAGACGCGACGGGAGTTTTCAGTTCGTGGGTCACGGCGTTGATAAACGCCTCGTGCTGTTCGTTGCGGCGGATTTCCCTGACCAGGAAGATCGTGTTGAGCACGAGGCCAGTAATGAGGAGCGGAAAGACCAACAGGCCGAGCAGCAATAGCCCGGCCTGGCGCCAACTCACGATCACCCAGCCGACATACAGCGCGAGCGCGCCGCCGACGAGGGCAATGCCAAGCAGCGTGAAGAAAGCGATGGACCTCCGGCGACCGCCGGATCTCAAGCGGGCCTCACGCCGTCAAGGATACCCCTGCTAGGCGGCGATCTCTTCGGCTTCGAGATTCACCTTGGCGATGCGCACGTCCCAGACCAGGCCGACCGCGCGGAGCAGCTTGAGCGACAACCAGGTCAGATCGACCTCGTACCAGGCTAAGCCATGACGCGACGAGGTGGGGTGCGCATGATGGTTGTTGTGCCAACCCTCGCCAAACGTGAGGAGCGCCACCCACCAGATGTTCCGGGAATCATCCTTGGTCGCAAAACGCCGGCTGCCCCACATGTGGGTCGCCGAGTTGATGAGCCACGTGGCGTGCAGGCCGACGACGACGCGCAGGAAGATGGCCCAGTTCACCAGCGGCCAGCCACCCACGTAGAGCAGCGCGAGGCCGAGGGTGGTCAACGGCACCCAATGATAGGTGGTCAGCCAGCGGTAAAACGGATCCTTCGCCAGGTCCGGCGCATAGCGGCCATTGCGCGCCGTATCGTTATGCGCCGCCTCGCCGAAGATGATCCAGCCAAGATGGGCCCAGAAGCCACTGACGCGCGGCGTATGTGGGTCCTGATCGGTGTCGGAATGCTGGTGGTGACGGCGGTGCGTGGCGACCCAGAATATCGGCCCACCCTCGAGCGTCAGTGTGCCGCAAATGGCCAGGAAGTATTCAAACCACTTCGGCGTCTTGAACCCGCGATGGGTGTGGAGCCGGTGATAGCCCATGCTGATGCCGAGACCCACGGCCACCCAGTAAAGAAATAGGGACACGGCAAGGTTCGTCCACGAGAACTGCCAAAAGGCGGCATAGAAGGCCACACCGTGGAAGATCACAAGCACAATCGAGGTCAGAACGCTGACCTTGCTATACCGGGAGACGGGTTGCTCGACGCTGTCCATTCAGGCTCCTGAAATGTGGATGAAGACGCTCCAGTCACATTACAGCAGCCCGCCTCGATGAACTGTCACAGTTTGGTAATAGCCACGTGACCGGCGGACGCTCCGGGCTAGGAGAGCGCGTCCTTCAGGCGTGTGAGGTACTCCACCCGCGGAATGTCGATGACGCCGAGCGTCGCGAGGTGCTCCGTCTTCCACTGCACGTCAAGCAGGGTCATCCCGTCAGCGCGCATCTGTGCCACCAGACCCATGAGTGCCACTTTCGACGCATCGCGCTGGGCGTGAAACATCGATTCGCCCGCGAAAAGCCGCCCAATCTTGACCCCATAGAGACCGCCCGCCATCACACCATCGGCATCGAAGACTTCCACACTGTGCGCCCACCCCATGGCGTGCAGGGCCGAGTAGGCAGAGATGAACGCCTCATCGATCCAGGCACCCCTTCGTGGCGGGTATGCGCAGCGACGCATGACTTGCTCGAAACAGGTGTTCAGGCGAACGTCGAAAGCCTTTGCCGATCGACTGAGCGAACGCGAGACCCTGAGTTGGTCGAGCGGCAGGATGCCACGAGGATTCGGCGACCACCACGCCAGGACCGGCGGCTCGTCGACAGGCATCGGGAAGAGCCCGCGCCTGTAGGCGGCGATGAGGGTCGCTGGAGCGAGGTCCGCGCCCGCCGCAATGAAGTCGTCGTCAGGCCAGTCCTCGACGTCGGGAAATCCCCACGGCGTCTCACCAACCGGGGTCGGCGTCGTATGCCACGTCGTCACGGGGTTCAGGAGCAGTGAATCTCGACGCGGCGATTGATCGCGCGCCCGGCTTCGTCTTCACTCGTCGCGATCGGCCGTGCGCTGCCCACACCAACCGCGCGCACTCGATCCGCCGGCATGCCTAGCCGCACCAGCTCGGACACCACCGCCTGCGCCCGTCTCTCCGAGAGCGCGAGATTGGCCAACGGCGTACCGTCTGTCGCCGAGACGTGCGCCTCCACGACGATGAGTCGAGCCGGTTCGCGCCTGAGCGCCTCTGCCAATGACGCCAGCGCGCCTGACGGGTCGGGCACCAAGTCCGCGGAGTCGGGCGCGAAACCGACCGCGTGAACGACCGCCCCGCAGGCCAGTGTCACCGGAGCGGGCGAGCATCGCGGGGGCAGCCCCGGACTGTTCTTCGGAGCGATGTAGGGTCGAAACGGCGCCATACCCACCGCCCGTACGCCGCGCAGCGTCCCATCGGCGGCGACGCCGAGGACAAACGCGCTCCGGACCTTGTCCGTGCGGTTCATACCGACCGCGCGCAGGATATTGGCGGAGACGGTGCCTTGCAGTTCGCCCGCCACGTCGAAGCAACCGGACACCGCGCTCCCTAGCTGTTTGAACGCCATGAATCCGGTGCCGCTCCCCCAGTCGCCACGAAAACGAAATGTCGGCGACGGCGGCTCCTGCATGCCATTGCCAACCAGCTCAGTGAACTGGACGTTCGTCTCGCCCTTCGCCATGTCCAAGCCACCAGTGAGCCGCAGCCGCACCCAGCGCACGGCCAGCGGATCGACCAGCGTGAGCTCGGTCCACTCGCCGCGTTTCGTGTGCGGTGTGAGCGCGGCGGACGCTAACGTCGTGAATCCGGCATCCGGACTCACAACGGAGCCGAGCACTTCGACGCTGCGCACAAACGTGCTGGTGGTAGCAACAGACTCCAGCACATCGGGCACGGCGAATCGATCAAAGGTCGTCAGCGCCGGAAGTTCGTAGACAAACTCCGTCACTGTATCCGCCCGCGCGGCTGTCGCCACTGTGAATGGGGCCGGGTTACCGTCCACCGTACGCAGTGCCTGCTCCTCGCCCGCGCCGAGCTGAGCGCCGCTGCCGGCGACCCGGATGGGCATGGCCCCTTTCGCAAACGCGAGATAGTCCACCCGCGCTGGCGCAACGACCTCCGCGGGAGCTTGCAACGTGGGCCGGGCCACCGCCATGACGATGATGGCGCTGGTCAAGCTGAAGGTGAGGGAACGGCGCACGCGAGACTATCGAGGACGACGAACGATCACCGCCGCGACCTGCTCGATGCGGATGGTCGCGTCGTAGAACTCCAGGCCCGTGAGCTCGCTGAGATAAACGGCGTTACGGCCGACGCGCGACACCTGACCTTCGAGGTCCTGGCCTGAGATCAGCTTGAGGCGCACCCGCTTACCGATCTGCTGGTCGAGCGCAGCCTGAACGACTTCCGGACTATTCAACTCAGTCTGAGAGAGCTGCGCGTAGACGCGCGGCGCGACAGACGCCGCTCCGACAAGCGTGAGGAGCACGGTCACAACAGCGACGAATCGACGAATCGGATCAGTGATCATGGGTCGCATCCCTTTGGGGAAAGAGTATAGCGAACGTGTCCGGCTTAACGATGGTCGCCGGCACGCGACCGGCGACTACGCTTGCGCATACCGCTCCGCCGGCAGCCAGCGCCGCCCCGTGACCAGCGCCCGGGTAATCCCCTCGGCGTCGAGGGGCCGTGCAAATAGGTAACCCTGGGCGTACTCACAGCCAAGCTTGAGCAAGCGCTCGTACTGGTCCAGCGTCTCGACTCCCTCGGCCGTCACCGTCAAGCCAAGTTCGTGCGCCAGCGCCACCACCGCGCGCAGAATCTCCGGCCGCTTCGCCTCGCGCCGTGTAAAGGTGGGATCGAGCTTGATGCCGCTGATGGGCAGCTGGTCGAGACACGCGAGCGACGAATAGCCGGTGCCAAAGTCGTCGAGCGCGACGCGAATGCCGTGACTGCGGAGTTGCTCCACAATCGCAAGGGTCAGTTCGAAGTTGCTGATGGCAGTGGCCTCGGTAATCTCGACCAGCACATGCCGTGGCGAGAGCTGGGAGTCGAGCGTGCACTCCACAATTCGGCTCGCCAAGCCCTCATCAAGGAACTGCCGGCCGGCAAAGTTGACATTGACCCAAAGCTCCGAGGCTCCGGGGACCTGCTCGTGCCAGCGCCGCAGCTGCGTGCACACGTCACGCAGGAAGCGCCGCCCGACCGGAATCAGCAGGCCGCTCTCTTCGAGGATGTGCACGAACTGGCCCGGCGACACGACGCCCACCTCAGGGTTCTTCCAGCGCAACAGCGCCTCGAATCCCACCAACCGCCCTGTCGCGAACTCGACAATCGGCTGGTAGTAGGGCAGGAACTCGTGCCGTTCCAAGCCCAGTCGCAACGCCGTGTCCGTCTTGAGCCGCGCCACGGCCTCCTCGCGCATGTCACCGTCGAAGACTTCGATTCCTCCCCTGCCAGACGCCTTGGCACGGTACATCGCGGTATCAGCGTCGCGCAGCAGTTCATCGGGCCGCGAGTACCCGCCGCCGCTGACCGCAATACCGATACTGGCGCTCGTCAGCACCTCGCGTCCGCCAATCTGGAAGGGGTGCGCCAGTGCATCCCGCAGCCGTTCCGCGACCGCTGCGGCTGCGGCCGCGCTCCGGACATCGTGCAGCAGCACGATGAACTCATCGCCACCAAGCCGCGCCAGGGTGTGGTCGCTGGTGGCGTCGGGGGTGCCGGACAACGTCGGCCGGGCCACGCTATCGCGCATCCGAAGGCCGGCCTCAAGTCGTGCGGCCACGGCTTGAATGAGCTCGTCACCGACCAGATGGCCCAAGCTGTCGTTCACGACCTTGAAGCCGTCCAGGTCCAGAAACAGGAGGGCGAAACCTGAGTCGGGACGATCACAGGCGTGATGCAGCGCTCGTTCGAGGCGGTCGAGGAGCAGCAGGCGGTTCGGCAGGCCGGTCAACACGTCGACCACCTTGCCATCATGCACATCGGAGAACGAGCCGGCCATTCGGTACGCCTTACCATCCGACGTCCGGGTCGACAGGCCGCGCGTCAGCACCCACCGGTACGCCCCGGATTTGTGCCGCATCCGGTACTCACTCTCAAAGAGTGGGCTGACGCCGGCCAAATGCGCATCGATTTCTCGTTGCACCGCGGCCCGATCCAGCGGATGCACCCGGCCGAACCACTCATCCGGTGACGATCCGATTTCATCGTCGGCGTACCCCAGAATGTCCTTCCATCGCACCGAGAAGTGCACGGTGTTTGCCGCGATCTTCCAGTCCCAGAGCCCGTCGTTGGCACCGGCCGCGGCCAACGCGAATCGTTCTTCGCTCTCGCGTAGCCGTTCCTCAGCGCGCCTGCGCACCAACTGCGTCTGGACCCGAGCCAACAGGACCGGCACATTCACGGGCTTGGTCACATAGTCGTCGGCGCCAAGCTCGAGCGCCGTCACCACGTCCTGACTCTGTGAATTGGCAGTGACCATGATGACGCCAGGAGGCGTGCCGGTCTCTCGGCCCCGGATCGTCTGCAGCACCTCGAGCCCGCCCATGCCTGGCATCTGGGCATCGAGCAGGATGACATCGACAGGATGGCGCGCCAGGAGATCGAGCGCGTCAACACCGTGACACGCCCCCTGCACGGTATGTCCACGGCCCAGCAGCCATCGCGACAACATGTCGCGGTTGATGGGGTCGTCATCAACGACCAAGATGTGCCCGGTCACCTGACGAGTGCTCATTCCACCGCCACAAACGAACGACGTGCTGAGCGCTGCAGGCGACTCCCACCGCCCTCTGCCAACACGGTACAGTCCACGTCACTAGAACTCGGCCCGAAGGCGAGGAGCTTTAACGTGTGGTGGAGACGGGCTTCTATCTTCCGGGCGACTCGGCGAGCAGCGCGATGTCGGGATACTGGCGCTCGAAGTACTCCAGGTCCCACTTCGAGGAGAAGAGCAGCACGGTCCGCTCCCGCCGATCGACGGCCACTGTGACTCCTCCGCCCAGGGGCGGCACCGCCTTGTCCTGGTCGGCCAGCCAACGCGATGCCGAGTGGTTTGTCGGATCGACTTGCACTTGGCAGCCGTACTCGTTCTCGAGACGACTCGCAATCACGTCAAACTGCAATGCACCCACCACGCCGACGATGGGCTCGCGGCGGCCGATGGTGGCAAAAAACACCTGCATCAGGCCTTCCTCTTCGAGCTGCCTCAGCCCATCGTCAAACTGCTTGTATTTCTGATCCTGCAACCGAAGTCGGGCAAAGTGTTCGGCGGGAAATCTCGGCACACCGTGGTAACGCACTCGCGGGCCTGTGTACACCGTATCGCCGATCCCGAACTGTCCAGGGTTGACCAGACCGATGATGTCGCCCGCGTAGGCCACGTCGATAATCTCGCGGTCGCGCCCGAAGAATCGGTAGGCGCGCGACGCCCGCAAGGGCTTGTCGTCGCGGCTGTTGATAATCACGCTGTCCTTGGTAA
>JBEBGG010000264.1:0-3609 GCA_040081555.1 Vicinamibacterales bacterium | reverse complement strand
GGCCCTTGTAAAAACACTCGCTAACGAAGTCGCCGATGACCGGATGCATGCGCCACTGGGTCGTTAGGATGCCGGACAGACCCGCGATCGCTCCTGGTCTGGTCCCCTCGTTTCCGTCCGCCAGGGCTGTCAAGGGGACCTTGGCTGCGCGTTGATGCAGATAGGCAAAAAAGCGAAGCAGAGTACTCATCTGCTGGGTAATCCCACCCCAGATATCGCTGGTCGGAGCAGCTTCGCCGAGGATATGGAATGGATCGACTCCCTGGGCGTCAGCGGCTGTCGGACGATCGCCTCTCCGCGACTGCCGAAGGCGCTCTACATCCGCGGCGAGAGTTGCATCGAGATCCTCCAGCCCAAAGGGTGGAAGTTGGGCGTGATCACCGATGAGAAGCCACCGACGAGCCAGTCGAAGTGGTCCGATGATCTCAATCGGTAGGGCCTTGGCGGCTTCCTCGTAAATCACAAGGTCGAAGCTCCCTGGCCTGAGACTGGCCAACCGACGGTCGTTTGCCGTGGCGTACACGACATTCGCAGAGGCCACTAGGCGGCGCTCCAAGCTGCGCGATAGGCCGTGAAGGGCTTGCGATTGCACAAGCCGCCTCCACGCCTCATAGGCCTTTCCACCTACATCGTCGGGCCCGGGTCGCCAATCACCCGCCTTCTCCATGATGCTCGCAGCAACGCGAGACGGATGGAACTGGCGCGGCACTCGCGTTCCTTCAGCGCCGTACCGGCGCTCGTCGAGCCGCTCTTCAGACGTTAGGCGTACGGCGCTCGGCCGGCGGTCCGCACCCGTCTTCATTGGCCAGTTGTCAAACGCCTTCTCGACACGCTCAAGCAGGTTGTTGAGTGGGTCATGCGCCTGAGACACGACCAGAATCCGTGAGGATGGCTGCTCGTTGAGCGTGCGCAGAATGACTTCCGAGGCAAGCGTGGTCTTGCCGGTACCCGGCGGGCCCTGGACAACAAACAGTGGCCGGCGATTCTGAATTGCCGCGCACAACACCATCTTGTCTGCGTCAAGATGCGTGTCGAAGGTTCTCGTTTGCGGAAGGTTTAGGTCATCGAAGGTATTTTCTGGGGTCAGCAGGGACTTCACGAGGAATGGATCACGCTCCAAATCGGTCAAAACATCCTTCCGACGCCGATACAGCGTTCGGTGTCCGGCCAAGCTGTAGGGCCGAATCCATCCCCTCTCGGGCGGAGGGTCCGCTCCGTCGCGACGGTACCTGTTGAGCCTGATGAGTCCTTTTTCAACGTCGCTGTCGACTTCCATCCAACGCCGTTCAGGCATGAAGATCGCCGTCGGATCACGCAGGGGACCCAACTCAAACCATGTGTTCTCCCGGTCGATGGACTGCGCCATCAAGTCCGCCAGGTGGTACCCCCTGTCCTTTTCATCACGCCGTACCATCGCTGGGTCAGCTCGGTCGGTTATGACGGCAAGGTCCGGCTCGCCCGGCCGCTTTCCAGGGGAGTACTCAATGAGCTTGTAGGGCAGTACGTTCCGGCTCCAAGACGCTCTCTCGAGTTCGACAGTCCACCTGACTCGGTCCACGAAGGCTCGTTCATTGACCGTTAGGCCTTCCTGCAGCCTCTCGACGGCAGCGAACCACGAGTCCCACCCATTCGGTGCCGTCAGCAAGGATGCCAGCCGCATGTCGCGCCTGTGGTTGTGAACCTCCACACCGTCCGACAAACGACCCAGTGATGCTCCGGTGGGCCCGTCATGCTGTTTGGCGATCTTCAGCCAACCGACATGGCGGTGTATGGTTCCGTGGAAACTGAATGGCTCCACCGTAAAGTTTAGGGACCGTCCTTCCAGCAACAATGGAGCGCCCGACCTTCGGTTAGGCCTGACACTAGCTCCTTGGAGTTCCTCTTGGATCCACCGTCGTAGTGCTTCAAGGTCCGAAAATTCCACTGTCGGAATTTCCTCCTTGATGTAACGGGCAATCGATTCGTTCGTGCCGATCTGAAGCGTAGTAACAAGGTGGAGCGGTGCACTTAGAGCGGCGGCCGCAGTCGGAGTCTCTTGCTGGGCCAGCCTCGCTACCCGATCCAAGACCAAGTCGATATCACCTCGGCGTCGGTTCGGATCCGGGAGCATCAGTTCCTTCAACAAGCTGACCTCATCAGGCCAGAGGTCGCCTTTACGAAACGCGTCGTCGACGCGCTCAAGGAGATGAGTGATCCATTCGACGTGCTCATCGACTCCATATTTGGCGCCGATCGGCAGCAGCTCTTCGCTGTGAAGGGGCTCAACTAAGCACTCGAACAAGACCAGCCCCAACATGAATGCGTCGGAGACGGTACCCTCACCGATCAGGCGGGTTGAACCGGCCGACCTGTGAACAGCGAGCCGTTCCGGGGCCACGTACCTGTCGTATAGCCGCGCTTCTGGTGCCAATGAGTGAGCAATGCCATACAGGTACACGGACCACTCAAAATTCGCGAGGCGCAGCCACTGATGCCCGAGGTTCGAACGCCCATCTGAATCGACCATGATGTTCTCGGGCCGAACCGCTCGATGGATGTACCCGGCACGATGAAGAGCAGCTAAGGCGTCAAGAAGGCCGTGAAGATGCCCCCACAGCGATGCTCGCGACTTCCGCCGCAGACTGGCGACCTCACCGCTGTTCAGCAGATCCCGGAGTGTCTGCGGTCCCACAAAGTCCGTCACCAGAACAAGCACACCACGGCGCGGTTCAAAGCGGGACAGCCGTAGGCGAGGCAAAGCTCGTCCTTCCCATCGAGTGCCGAGACTCGCCAAGAGGCGTCGCTCGTTCTCCCACAGGTGCGCGAGGAACGCTTGGACCGATGGCTCTCCACCATCAACTCGATAGGCCCGAGCCAGCAGCCTCTTGCCGAGCCGATCGACGCTCCACGCCCACACGTAGCCCGGAGGAACGCCGTGTATCCGATACGGGACCGGGTGCTCCACGGTGTAGCTGGTGCCGAGCATCTCCTGAAGGCTCGCCTTATCGATGCGTCGTGTCTGCGAACTCTCCGCGAACGCGTTTGCTTCCGAAGCCGGGAGCGCAGACTCAGTCCGCTGCTGAATAGCGTTCAGTGCCGATTCCAGCCGAGCCGCTTCGCTCGCCGGAGCCGGGTGCGGCCGAAGAAGTTTCGGCGACGACACCGTCATCAGCAAAGCGCCGCAGGCCGAACCGAGGGCGGCAAGCACCACTCCGCCGACGTGGTGGGGGACCACAATCCCCAAGGCAATGCTGCCCAACATGACCGCGGTCCCCGCTCCCAGCATCAATGCAGCCCCCGTCTTGTCCACAAGGGTCAGGAGCGACTCCACCAGCGCGGCTATGCGCTTTTCGATGAACTCAGTTATCATGGGTCATTTTGGTTAAGAGTGATTACGAATTCGCCTCATGCCAGCCAAGGTGAGCACAACCGCACCAGTGGCCGTGCCCATGATCGGTGTTGGCACGGCGGCCAGCATGCCAAGCACCATTGCTATGACGATGGCCCTGCCGAGGCCGTCCCAGTTGATGAACTTTTGGATCAAGGTCACCGGCACTGCTACAGCTAGAAAACTGAGTGGAACCGTTACGAGCCACAGCACGGCCGCCCAGTCAGCGAGGGTCCAGAGAC
>JBEBGG010000263.1:0-3612 GCA_040081555.1 Vicinamibacterales bacterium | reverse complement strand
GGTGAATCAGTTGCTCGCCGCGGCGCTTGGGTGGTCGCTCGGCCAGACCGTGGTGGTCCGGGCGATCTGTGATGAGTCGGTCTCGGCGCCTCCGGTGACCATGACGGTGGTGGGGCTCGCGGACTTTCCGTTTGACAGCGAGGGCGGGCGTTCAGCTGCGGCGCTGCGAACCGTGTTTGTGGACGCCTGTGGTGATCGGCGCAGGGATGAGGCCGACATGATTCTGGTGGCGTCGAAAGAAGGCCACGGTCCGGACGCGGCGGTCGCGGCGATTGCACGCGCGCGACCCGACCTGCGACCAGCGACCAACGAACAGATGGTCGCGCGCATGCAGGACACCGGATTCAGCTACTTCAGGCAGATTTCCACCGTGCTTTCGACGATCACGATGGTCTTCGGCTTCTTGCTGATTACCGTGCTGCTCACCGTGTCGGTGAATCAGCGCCTCGCCGAGATTGCCGGAATCCGCGCCCTTGGCTTCTCTCGCGCGCGGGTGGCGCGTGATGTGTTGTGGCAGTCGGCGCTGCTTGTGGGCGTTGGTGGCATCCTGGCCGTGCCGCTTGGGTTCGTGCTCTCACTGTGGCTGGATCGCATTCTCAAGACCATGCCCGGCATTCCGAGGGCGATGCATTTCTTCGTCTTCGAACCGCGTGCGCTCGCCCTGCACGGTGCACTGCTGGTGGTGACGGCACTGCTCGCGGCCATCTATCCGGTGTGGCTGGTGACCTCACTGCCGATCGCGGCCACACTCAGAAACGAGGTGGCATCATGACCGAACCACTGATTGCCGCCACAGCGCTGTGCAAGACCTTTCCCATGGCGGCGGGCCCCGTGCATGCGCTGCGCGATGTGACCCTGACGATCGACGCGGGAGAATACCTGGCCATCCGCGGGCCCTCAGGCTGCGGTAAGTCGACGTTGCTGCACATTCTGGGTGCCGTCGACACGCCGACCAGCGGCACGCTGCTATTTGACGGGCGGTCGGTCGGAGCCCTGCCCGATGCCGAGCGTAGCGATATCCGGCTGCGCAGCATCGGCTTCGTCTTTCAGCGGTTCTTTCTGCTGCCGATGTTGACGGCCGCCGAGAACGTCGAGGTGCCTCAGGCAGAGGCCGGGGTGGCGCGCCGTCTTCGGCAGGAACGCACTCGCGAGCTGCTCGACTATGTTGGCCTCGGTCATCGTGCGGGTCATCGCCCGTCGCAGTTGTCGGGCGGGGAAGCGCAGCGCGTGGCGATTGCGCGCGCGCTGGCCAACCGGCCGCGCTTGCTGCTGGCAGATGAGCCGACGGGCGAGCTCGATGGGGCGACGGGGGCGCAGATTGCCGCATTGCTCGATCGCGTGCAGCGCGATGGCACGACGGTCATCGTGGTGACGCACGACCCGTCGCTGGCCGCCAGGGCCGCGCGCACATTGTTCCTGCGGGACGGACGCATCGAATCGGGCGGAGACCGGTTGTGATTCTGCGCATGGCGTGGCGGTCGCTCGCCGCGCACCCGATTCGGACCTGTGTGCTCGGCGTGGGCTTTGGGCTGGGCGTGTCTGTGATGGCGACGCTGTTCGGCGTTGGCGAGGTGGTGCTGGATCAGGCGCGCGCGCCCGGCCTGTCTGGCGGCGGCGACCTTCTGGTCTCCGGGGCAGCAGGTCGCATCAGCTCTGCCAGGTTCGTGCTCGGCAGTCTCCTCGACCTTGGCCCTGGCGGCAGCGCTGTCGTCGTCTCTCCGAAGCGCCGCGCGAATCTGTATCTCGTCAGGCCGGGGAAGGTCGTGCCGGTCCGAGCGCAGGCCGGAGTGCCGAGCCTCGAGCGGACGCTTGGCGATCCCGAGACCTCGGCGGTGGCCGCGTGGGTTGACGCGCCCAGGGATCGTGAGTGGGCGGCGCCGGACCACGCCGATGCCCTTCGCGCCATGGATCGTTTCCATCCCGTACCTGACGTGCCCGCGCGAGCGGCATCATGGGCTGAGTGGCTCTACTTCAAAGGACAGTCGGGCGACGTGCAGTTCTACGTCACGTTTCTCGTCGGCCCTTCGCGGGGCGACGGTCGACGGACGGCCGGGGTGCGACTCCAACTGGATCGCGGCGGCCGCATGACCAGCTACTCCGAAGGCGCGGTCGTAGACGAGCGTGCCCTCCTTGCGTCGGCGCCGGACCTCACGATCGGCGCGTCGCGCGTCCGACTCGAGGGACTGCAGTATCACGTGTCGCTCAATCTGCCAGAAAGCGGCGGAGGGACGTCAGGCGCGCGGGCGGTGGGCGAGATTCTCATCAAGGCTGCGCCAGGTCGTTCTCTGGCGCCGCTGACGCTTCGCGGTGCCGGCGGTTGGGTGTCCGGGTATGTCGTGCCGGTCATGTCGGGCGAGCTGTCAGGCTCGATGCGCATTGGTGGTGCGAACGTGGAGTTGCGGGGGCTGGGATATCACGATCACAACTGGGGGTTCTGGGAAGGCGTGTCGTGGCGCTGGGGGCAGGTACAGCACGAGGGCCGATCCTATGTGTACGGCCGCGTCTATCCGCCGCCCGACGCTGCAGACCCTGAACGGATTCCTGCGTTTCTTGTCGCCCTCGATGAGTCCGGTGTCGTCGGCTACGCATCGAGGGTGTCCATCGACGAGACCGATGACCCGGTGACTGGACAACCGACGCGCATCGTGGTGGAAGGCCGGCGGGGCGCGTTTCATCTGCGCATGGAGCTGGCGGTTGAGCGTGCAATCGTGACGCCTGGCGGCGCCTTGGCCGCGGGTCCGGACTTCCTCCAATTGCGGGCGCGGTATCACGTCACCGGAGAAGCCGGCGACGCTGCAGTCGAATTCAGCGCCGAGGGGGCCGCGGAGACATTTCGGAGCCGCTGACCCCCGTACCGCTCTCAGGTTGTTGCACATGCTCGCGCTCAATCTGATGGCGTGAAGCGCCGACTTCGCACTACTGAACGCAGCTTCGCGGTTTGACTTTGTTCGAGGCGTCGCGGTCCGTCCAGCTCGTCTGGTACCCTTTTGTTCGTGATGTCGGGCTGTGTTGGGACAGCGATTTCGGTTCTTCCATCCTTTCGGTTGGTTGCTCACTACGACCGCCTGCGCCTTTCGACATACCAGGCCCGAGGCACCGACGGTCGACGAATTTCCATCCTAGATCGTGGCAACTCGACGTTCCTTCGCTTCGACGCGGTCGGCTACTTCAACATTGTCTACAGCCAGGGCGACGACATCTTCGAACAGTTCGACGAGATTGACGCCTTCTATCAAGGCTCGCCGTTCGGCGTCCGCCTGATGTCTCCGTCTCTCGGTGATGTCGGGAGTCTCGCGCAGGAGTGCCAACGACGCGGGTGGGTGCCGGACCAACATCTCGCCTGGCTCTCCGGGACGTGTGGCGTTGCTCGGCAGCAGGAATCGCGAGTGACGATCCGTCCAGCCTGGAAGGAGGAGTCGACGAGCTTCTTCAGCGCCTATCTCGAGGCGTTTGACGCCAGTCCCGAGCGAGTGCCTGCCGCAATTGACAACATGAGGCACCTGTTCGACGAACCCTCACTGCATTTCCTGTGGGCGTTGCACAAGGGGAGTCCGGCCGGCATCGGGATTCTTCTGGAGGCGGGGGCTGACGCGCTGCTGTGCGCCGGCGCGA
>JBEBGG010000011.1:0-45615 GCA_040081555.1 Vicinamibacterales bacterium | reverse complement strand
ATGTAGCGCGTCAGCCTGACTGTGCCCAGGAACATCACCGCCGCCGCCGCCATCGGCAGTGGGGCCAGCACGCTGAAGACACCGCAGGAGGTGGCGACGCCTTTTCCGCCGCGGAACCGCAGCCACACCGGATAGATGTGGCCGACCACAGCGGCAAATCCCGCCGCGGCCGCTGCGCCCTCGCTCGCGTGCATCGATCGTACGGCGGCGACGCTGACCGCCCCCTTGGCAATATCGAGCATCGCGACCAGAATGCCGGGCGTCTTGCCCGACGCCCGAAACACATTCGCTGCACCAATGTTGCCGCTCCCCACGCGGTGCAGGTCACCGGTCCCCCACCATCGCGCAAACAGCAGCGCGAACGGAATCGACCCAATCAGGTACGCGACCAGAATGCTGGGAATCATCTCGCTTTCAGTCTACCTTCTGCCTTCCCACATCGGGCGTTCCGTAAGCATGAGTCTCAGCATGTTCATGGCGGCCTGCGCTGACTGGAACTTCACCATGTCGCGCGCACCAGGAAATTGAAACGTTTGAACGCGCGACTCATGGCCTGTCGCTACGGCGATGGCGACCATGCCGACCGGTTTCTCCGGTGTGCCGCCACCGGGGCCCGCAACGCCGGTAATACCCACGCCGATTGTGGCATTCGCCACGGCTCGAACTCCCTCGGCCATGGCCTGGGCTACCGGCTCGCTCACCGCACCGTGCGTCCGAATCAGATCGACGGGCACGCGCAGCCAGTCAACCTTGGCGTCGTTGCTGTAGCAGACGGCGCCACGCGTGAAGTAGACCGAGCTACCAGGCACATCCGTCAGGCGCGACGACAAGAGTCCGCCCGAACACGATTCGGCCACCGCCACCGTCAAGCCCCGCTGTCGGAGCAAATCCCCAATCACGGCCTCGAGCGCCCGACCGTCGGTACTGTAAACCGCGGGTACCAGCGCAGCCTCGAGTGCGGTCACCGCGGCGTCAAGCACGGGCTCGGCCACCGCGAGAGTGGGCGCCGTCGCCGTCAGATGTAATTCGATCTGCCCCATCTGCGCCAGAATCGTCGTCTCGATTGGCACCGGTGTGGCCGTCCACGCCGAGTAGATTGGCCCGCACACCGCATCGACGTCGGACTCAGGACGGCCCGTGATCTTCAACACTCGCCTGAACAAGCCGGCGCCGTTCATGCGTAGAGCCAGCCGGTCATCAACGATGCGCTCGAGCATTGGCAGCATCTCGCGAGGCGGCCCGGGAAGAACCGCGATCGAGGTGCCTGGTTGTTCGAGCCACAGACCAGGCGCGGTCCCGTTGGCATTTTCCAGCACCGCCGCGCCACGCGGCACCATCGCCTGCCGGCGGTTGATGTCCGCCATCACCATGCCACGCCGCTCAAAGCGAGCGTGGATCGCCGCCAGAATCGCCGCGTCCTCATCAAGAGGCAGCTGAAACGCAAGGGCGAGAGCGTCCCTCGTAATGTCGTCTTCTGTCGGGCCGAGCCCGCCCGTGCAAATCAGCACGTCCGTCCGACCAATGGCGCGGCGAAAGAGGTCTGCGAGATCGGCGGCATGGTCACCGACCACGAACTTACGACGAACCTGGCACCCGATGGCGTTCAAGCGCTCGGTGATCGTGAGCGAATTGGTATCGACCTTGAAGGGCGTGAGTAGTTCACTGCCAACGGCGACAATCCAGGCGTTCACAGACCTGTCCAGCCGAGCGACGCAGCGACCAGCAGGCACGCGCGCAGCGCGAGATTGGCGTAGACCGCGGCCATGGCATCGTCCGCCATCACGCCGATGCCGCCGTGCAAGTCTTCGAGGCGGTTGGCCGGATACGGCTTGATGACATCAAACAACCGGAAGGACAGGAAGCCGAGCCCCGCACCAGCCCAGCCGACCGGAACCATCCACAGCGTGATCAGCATGCCCATTACCTCATCGATCACCACCTGCGAGGGGTCGGTGCCCTTGAAATGGCGCTCGGCGAGGCTAGCGCTCCACGACCCGGCAACAAAGAGCACGACGATCGCAATGAGCTGAGTCTGAGGGTCGTGAGGCAACAGCGCCCAAAGAACGAGACCGGCGAGCGATCCGAACGTCCCTGGCGCGACCGGCAGATAACCAACGCCCAGCGACGTCGCCAGAGCGAGCGCGACGAACGACATCGGTCGAGCCTACCCGATTCCGGGAGCCGTCGCACGCACGACGCGGGTGCGCGCGAAACGATCGTGGAGTCCCCGTTTTTCGGCGTCGAGAAACACGCTCGCCAGCCCGAGGCCCGCTGGAACTGCCAGGATCAACCAGAGCAGGCTCCGCAACAGTGCGTGCGGTAGCGTGGGCGCGCGATCGGTCACCTCGGCCACCACCTGAATCCCCGTGACCATCTTGCCAAGCGTCTGTCCGCCCGCGGTGAACGCGGTGAAATACCCAAGGGCCTGCAGGACGGCGAAGGTGGCCAACGGCACCCTCGGCAAGAGCACAACATCGGTGACGGCAAGGCCCACGATCTGCAGCGTGAAATACACGACCACAAGATCGACGGCCAGCAACACCGCCACATCGACTGCGCCGGCTCCGAGACGAGCGACCAGGCTAGCGGTTTCGAGAGCCGGGGCGAGGCTCGGGGATTGGCGCACCGGCGTCGCACGCGCCGGTGCGGCCGACGCCGGCACTGCTGAGACCGGACGCCAGAGCAGCGGGGGCGCGCCGCCCTCCTCCGCCTGTTCCAGGAGCGACGGCCGGTGTTCGGTACGTAGCCGCGGGACCTCTGGCGTCGCCCGCCGAACCGACAGCGGCTGGCGTGGCGGCGACGGCCTGGTGATAAGCGGCGCATCTTCGTGCGGAGCCGTACCGAAGAGCGGCAGATCGGTCACCACCTCCCGCCGACCGGCCAATCTCGCCACCGACGATGCCGGCGGTGTGTCGGTCAGGCCACGCGCGTCCGGCGCCACGATCTGGAGATCGTCGAGCAACGCGCTCGACTCGCCAGCGGCCGTGCGGATCGAGAGCTCAGGCAGCGAGAACGCGGTGACGAAGGAGAAATCGAAACCGCAATTGCGGCAGCGGTCGACGGTCTCGAAGCCAAGATAGCCGCACTTCGGACACTTCATGGTGCAGCGGGGATCCTCGGCGACGGGACCACAAAGGCGGTGCTCATGGCGATGAGTTGTTTCTGCAGCTCGGCACACAACCGATCCGCCTCCGCCCGCTCGGGATCCGTCGGGCGCACAGCGTCGAGCGCGCCCAGCGCGTCGCGAAGGCGCCCGGATCGCGCCAGCACTCTCGCGCGCGTCAAGGCATCGTCACCTCGCCGTGGCAACGACGGCCCTTCGTCAAGCGTCAGTTTTGCCAAACCACTACCGTTTGGCACCGGCCGAACCAGTAACGGGGCCAGGTCGTCGCGAAATGCGCCAGCGGCAAACGCGGCCGCGGCCACAATCACGATCCCACAGCCGGCCAGCGCGGCCCAGGCGGCGCGAGACGCCGACGAGGCCCGGCGTGCGACCGCGGCTTTGGGCATCGGACTAAGATTCGCCGCCACGAAGTTCGGTGCGGCCTGCTCGAGTCGGTGAATGCGGTCGAGAATGGCGAGCGCTTCCTCGGGCGGCGCGCCCTGGTCCATCGCCTCGCGCAGCAGTCGCCGTGCTTCCCCGGCGGCACCGCGCTCGAACGCAGCGACACCGCGCTGCAGCAACTCCTCGGACGCGCGCTGGCGCTCCGCCTGCGCACTACGGGCGCGCTCGATGTAGGCCCGCGCCCGCGTGTGGCTGCGATCGATAAACAGCGCACGGGTCCAGATATTGATGGCCTGATCGTACTCCCCGCTGAAGTAGTGTTCGAGGCCGGCAAGGAGCAGTTGTTCGATCTTCTCTTCACGACCCACGTGCGGCGCCACATCGATTGGGCGCGGCTCGTCAGTTAGTAGCGGATCGGACATGGGTTATTCGCGTTGCAGCCGTGTGATTATACACCCCAGGATCTGCCATGACGGTCATCGAGTGCGTCGCCAATCTCAGCGAAGGACGCCGCCCAGAGCGGCTCACTGCGTGGGCCAATGTATTGCGGGGTACGCCAGGCTTGGCCCTACTCGACTTCTCTGGTGACGTCTCTCACAACCGCTCGGTCTTTACCTTCGCGGGCGAGCCAGCGGCTGTTCGTCTTGGCGCGCTGACGCTGGCCGCTCTGGCCATCGAACACATCGACGTCTCTCGCCAGTCGGGCGCACATCCGCGTCTGGGGGCAATCGATGTGATTCCATTCGTGCCGCTGCGCGCTGCTGCGATGGCGACGTGCGTCGCGCTCGCTCGCGAGGTGGGTCGCACACTGGCCGACACGTTCGCCCTGCCGGTCTACCTCTACGAGGACGCCAGCCAGCGCCCGAACCGCCGACGGTTGGAAGAGATTCGCCGTGGCGGATTCGAGGGACTCCGCGAGAAGCTCCAATCGCCAGGCTGGGAGCCGGACTTCGGCCCCGCCCGGCCTCATCCGACCGCCGGTGCGACAATCGTCGGCGCTCGACCGATTCTGATCGCGTACAACGTCAATCTGGCGACCGACCGAGTGGACATCGCGCGCCGCATCGCCAGCCGTGTCCGGGAGCGCGGCGGCGGCCTCGCAGCCGTGAAGGCGCTCGGCCTCTGGCTCCCCGAACGCGGCATCGCACAGGTGTCGATGAACCTCGTTGACTATCGCCAGACGCCGCCTCAAGTGGCGTACGACGCAGTGCGTCGACTGGCACGAGAGGAGGGCGTGGACGTGCTCAACGCCGAACTGATTGGCTTACTACCAGCGGCGGCCCTGTCGGGCAGTACACCGGCGGCGATCGGCCTGGCAGAGTTCTCCGATCTCCAGTTGCTCGAAGCGCAGCTCGCCCGGTTCGGTCTGTGATCGGCGCCTGACCTCGTAGACCACCTGGCGGCCCGTGACGCCGTTCAGCGGGACTCGAAAGCGCCGGGCGTGAGCGAGGCCCCGACCTCCTAGCCTATCGCGCGGTCAACCACACTGCCCCCCCCCGAGGGGCCAAGGCGTCGGCGACGACGCAGGCGGAACGCGAGCTCGGGCCGGATGCGATGACCAAAGCGCCAAGCAGATGTGACCGTCAAGTGAGCCACACCGTTCATCCTGTCTCCTCGTCGGCCTCCGCACGTCGCGCCGGAGCAACTCCGAACGAGCGCATCTTGCGATAGAGGTTGCTGCGCTCGACGCCGAGCACGTCCGCGGTGCGCGACATGTTGCCCTGCTGTTCGGCTAGGGTCCGCAAAATGAAATCACACTCGAAACGATCGCGTGCTTCGATCAGTGTCAGCTTCTCGATTGGCGCAGCCACCGCCTTGGGGGGCTCCGCGTACGGGCGCTCTAGAAAACCCAGATCGTCACGAGTGATGCTCTCGCCGGGCACCATGATCACCAGTCGTTCGATCACGTTCCGCAGTTCACGGACGTTGCCGGGCCAGGCGTAGCGCTGAACGGCGCCAGTGGCCCCGGCGTCGAAATGCTTGAGGCGACGACCGTATTCCCGCGCGAACTCCGCCATGAAATGTTCGGCGAGCAGCGGAATGTCTTCCTGCCGGTCGCGCAGGGGCGGCACGAAGATCGGCACGACGTTCAAGCGAAAATAGAGATCCTCGCGAAAATTGCCCGCACGAATCTCGGCCTGCAGATCCTTGTTGGTCGCGGCCACCACCCGTGCGTCGACCCTGATGCGGTTGGTGCCGCCGACCGGCTCCATCGTCTGTTCCTGAAGCACACGCAGCACCTTGGCCTGCGTCTTCAGGCTCATGTCGCCGATTTCATCGAGGAAGATGGTTCCGCCGTCGGCCACTTCGAACTTGCCACGCCGGTCGGCGACGGCGCCCGTGAAGGCCCCGCGAACGTGCCCGAACAGCTCGCTTTCAATGAGCTCTTCCGGAATCGCCGCACAGTTCACTTCGACAAAGGCCGCGTTTCGGCGACGACTCAGCGTGTGAATGGTCCGGGCGACGAGTTCCTTGCCGGTGCCGTTCTCCCCGAGAATCAAAACGCGACCGTTGGTGGGTGCGGCCATTGCCACCTGATCGCGCAGCTGGCGCATGGCATCGCTATCGCCCACCATGGTGTGGGTGCGGTCGACCTTGGCGCGCAACGCGCGGTTTTCGTCCTCGAGGCGGCGCTGCCGCAGCGCGTTGCGAACGACCAGCACCGTCTTGTCGAGCGACAGCGGCTTTTCGACGAAGTCGAATGCGCCGAGCTTGATAGCACGCACGGCCGACTCGATGTTGCCGTGCCCGGAGATCAACACCACCTGGGCATCGACCTGCCGCTCTCGCAGGCGCTGCAGCGTCGCTAGACCGTCCATGCCAGGTAGCCAGACGTCCAGAACGATCAGGTCGACAGCGCCGCGCGTCAGCCGCTCAAGGCACGACTCACCGCTCTCGACCGCTTCGACATTGTAGCCCTCGTCGCGGAGCACGCCAGACAGCGCGCTGCGCACGCCAGGTTCGTCGTCAACAATCAGGATGGTAGCGGTCACGTGGGCAATTCGATTGTAAATCGAGTGCCGCGCGGCAGGTTGTCCGTTACGTCGATGCTCCCACCATGTTCAGCGATGATCCGGCGGACGATCGCCAAGCCAAGACCGCTGCCTCGGCGCTTGGTGGAGTAGTACGGTAGAAACAGCTTCTCGCGCTCGCCGGCCGGGATGCCGGGGCCATCATCGGCGACGACGATCTTCACCAGATGGTTGGCCTCGTCGCGCGCCGTCGAGACGACGATCGCCCCCCGACGCTCCATCGCCTCCACAGCGTTGTCGACCAGATTGATCAGAACGCGGCGAACCTGCTCGGGGTCGAGCCGCACCGGCGGCATCTCTTCCGCGAACGCATGACCGATGGTCACGTCGCCAAACAGCCCGTTGTAGAGCGTCAATGTGTTGACGATCAGATCGTGCAAGTCCACCGACACCGACTTGGGGGCCGGCATACGAGCGAACTGGGAGAACTCATCGACGAGGCCCTTCAGCGATTCGACTTCACCGATGATTGTCGTCGTGCACTCTTCGACCAGTGCCTTGGCACCGGACGGCGCGTCGACAAAATGCCGACGGAGCCGTTCCGCTGATAGCTGTATCGGTGTCAGCGGATTCTTGATCTCGTGGGCCAGCCGGCGGGCCACTTCGCGCCAGGCCGCGACCTTCTGCGTTCGAATCAATGGCGTGACGTCGTCGAGCGCGAGAATGTGCCCTTCCGCCTTGCCGTCGTCGCCGATCAGCGCCGTGGCCACCACTGTGAGGTGTGCATCGACGCCTTCGCGTGTGATGACAATGTCTTGGGCGACCGGCTCGTTGCCGCGCCGAGACACACCGGCGAGAACCGCGCCCACCGCCTGCAGGTCCCTGCGGTCGAAGACCGCGCGCGCGGTCGTCCCGATTACGGCCCGATCCAGATTGAGCAGCCGGGCCGCGGCGCTATTGATCGTGGTGATCACTCCGGCGCCATCGAGCGACACGACCCCAGTCGTGATCCGTTCCAGGATGGCCTCGATGTAGCGGCGGCGGTCTTCCACCTCGTGATGCTTGCGCTCCAGTTCAACCGTCGACCGTTCCACTTTTCTCCGGCTCGACGCTAGTTCGCCCGCCATCGCGTTGAACGCTTCCGTGAGCGCCCCAAATTCGTCGTCGCTCTGCGGCTCGAGGTGCTGCTCCAGCCGGCCGGCCCCTATCTCGCGGGCCGCGGCCGCCAGCATCTGCACCGGCTGAGTGATGCGTTTGGCGAGATAGAGCCCCATCCAGATCGCGCCGACGAGAATCATTAGCGTCACCATCAGAAAGAACGAGAGGTAGACGCCAGTCAGGGGACGACGCAACACGCGCAGTTGGTTGTAGCTCTCAAACGCCTGCGTCATCCGGCGGGATCGCGCCGCCAGCTCGCCGGTGAGAAAGTCGGTGGCCACGACCACCGCGGTCGGCGGTCCGCCAGCGCTCGCGCGCACGATGGCTGCCGCATGCAGCGAATCACCGACGGCACCGAGGGACTCACTGGAGCGCGCCTCGGCCCCACCCGCCAGCGCCTGTCCCGCGAACCGATCCGCAGCGGCGCGCGAGTAGCCCGGCGGCAGCGTCGGCGCAGCGATGTCGAGTACGGGGTCAAGTCCGGCCAGGGTGCCGGTCGCCGGGTCCACCCGGTAGACCCCGACCATCTGTACACGCTGGGACGTGATGTCGGGGGTGATGAGCTGGCGCAGCTGCGCCACGTCGGGCGCGTTCATATCCACCAGCGATAGCGCCTGCGCAATGCGGGACGCCTGATCGGCAACCAGCATCTGGCGCTCGTGGTAGTAGTCGCCGGCAATTTGATTCGCCGACGATAGGATTTCATCCATCGGCGCATTGAACCAGCCGTCGACACTCGTACGGATGACTTCACTGCCGACCGCGAGGACCAGCACGGCAGGCACCAACGTCATGCCTAGCAGCAGCGCCACCAGCTTCCCACGAAATTTCGCGAAGGGCCGTCCCAGCCGGCGCTCCACCACCACCTTGACAATGTTGCGCGCCAAGACGAAGACCAGAGCCACGAGCATCGTCAAGTCGGCCGCCGTGAGCCCGTAGAGCACGAATTCGGACGTGAAGTCTGGAGAAAAGCGCGGCGATCGGTTGGCCACCGTGAGAATCGCGATCAACGCCCCCACGAGCACCGCGATTCCGGCGAGAATCAGCCGCGGATTGTCGCGAAAGGGTCGATGCGCACCAGGTGGCGTCGGCAGCGGCGGCGCGGTCACTTCATTCCTTTGAGCTGAGCAGATCCTTCAACTCGGTCATGAATTCACCGATGTCACGGAAGTGGCGGTACACCGACGCAAAGCGCACATACGCAACCTTGTCGAGCACCTTCAATTCTTCCATGACGAAGGCACCGACTTCCGCGGTGCCGATCTCGCGCTCGGGTCGTTCCTGAAGCGTCGATTCGACGCGGTCGGCCACTCCTTCGATCGCCGAGAGGCTGACCGGGCGCTTCTCACAGGCCTTGAGCAGTCCGCCGATGAGTTTCTGACGATCGAACCGCTCACGTGTGCCGTCCTTCTTGACGACCATGTACGGAATCTCGTCGATCCGTTCGTAGCTGGTAAAACGCTTGCCACAGTCCAGGCACTCGCGTCGCCGGCGGATGACCTCCCCTTCCTTGCTTTCGCGCGAATCTACTACCTTGTCGCCGAGATGTGCACAGTAAGGACATTTCATCGCGTCATACCGTTCCGCTTTCCTGTCGATCCGCAAGTTGTTTCATGCCGCTCAGATTCACACCCTCGTGCGCCGCAAAGGCCAGGCCGAGGAACAAGGACGGCAGCAACGTAAACAGGTGCAGCACGATGGCGGCGCCAACCGCCGCGTCGTCACTGGCACCGAAAAACGTCGTCGCGCCGAACTTGAACAAGTAGTGGAAGCCCCCGACGGCGCCCGGTGTCGGCGTCGCAACGCCGACCACGAGCAACGCCATCAGGAGGAACGACCCGGCGAACGGCACCGCGAGGCGGAACGCGACAGACACGCCCCAAATGCCTGCCGCAATCGACAACCATAACGGAATCGACAGCAGGAGAGACACACAGAGGCGCCCTGGATCGCGAACCACGGCAAGCCCCTGCGCGAACTTCTCGGCCACGCGAGCCAGCATGCCGGCCAGTGCCGATGGAAGGACGCGTTCGAGTCGTGACATCGCGCGGGCGAGGCGGGCTGGATCGCCTGCTAGAGCGAACAGCACGCCGAGCACACCAACCGCACCAACCGCCGCCGTGCCAGCCGCCACCTTGACCGTCTCGAACGCCACAGTGTGGTCCGGGCCAACGTCACCGCGCAGGAAGAAGACGTAGAGGGCCAGCAGCACCAGCACCGCAAGCGTGTCGAGCACGCGCTCGAGGATCACGGTGGCGAACGCCCCGGTCGCGCTCACTCGTTCGTGCCGCGAGAGGAAATATGGCCGGATCACCTCGCCGGCCCGCGCCGGCAGAATCGCACTCGCCGCAAAGCCGACCGCCGTGGCGCGAAACGCGTTCAGAAAGCTCGGCCGCCCGAGCGGCTCAAGCAGATATTGCCACCGCCATGAACGAATCGCGAGATTGACGAGCATTGTGGCCAAGGCTAGCGCCAGCCAGGCCGGCTGCGCGTGCACGATCTGCCGCAGCACCCCCCGCAAGTCGACGTTGTACAGCACAGCCGCCACCAGCGCGAACGCCAGCGCGACGACGATGAGCGTGCGAAGATACGACCGCATGGGGAATGGGAGCGACGAAAACGTCCCCTAACTATATCCCTCTAGCGCGCTGGCGGAGGGAGACACCTACATGTTGTTGTTGTCAGAATTTCTAGGCTCCCTGTAAGATGCTCGCCTTTTCCCACGAAGGATTATCGTTGCCCCTCGCCCCGCCCGTTCTCCACACGACCCTAGGCAACCGCCCACCCGATCGCACGGGCAAGGTGCGGGACATCTTTGACCTCGGCGACTCACTGCTGTTTATTGCGACAGATCGCATCTCCGCGTTTGACTACGTCCTCGGGTCCGGCATTCCGGACAAGGGCAAGGTATTGACGCAGATTTCAACGTTCTGGTTCGAGAACACCACCCACATCGTCGAGAACCACGTGCTGGCGACGCGCGCTTCTGACTTTCCCGAGGCGCTTGGCGAAGACCGCCGCTGGCTCGCGGGCCGTGCCATGCTGGTGAAGAAGACGGAACCACTCCCCATCGAGTGCGTCGCCAGAGGCTTCCTCTCCGGCTCTGGTTGGAAGGACTATCAGGCCACAGGCGCGGTCTGCGGCGTCATTCTACCGTCTGGCCTTCGTGAGTCAGACCGCCTGCCAATGCCGATCTTCACGCCAGCGACGAAGGCGCAGAGCGGGCATGACATCAACATCAGCGAAGCCGACGCCGCCACGCTGGTCAGCGAAGCCGTGCTGGCACGCGCCAAGGCGCTCACACTAGCACTGTATGCCCACGGGGCCGCGCATGCCGAGAGACACGGCATCATTGTCGCGGACACGAAGTTCGAGTTCGGCCTCCTGCCTCCCGATGGGCGCCCAGACGATGAACGGCTGATCCTGATCGACGAAGCGCTCACACCAGACTCGTCGCGATTCTGGCCGGCAGACCGGTACGCGCCAGGCGGGCCGCAACCGAGCTTCGACAAGCAGTTCGTCAGGGACTATCTCGAACGGATTCGGTGGAACAAGCAGCCGCCGGTCCCATCCCTCCCTGACGACGTCGTCGTGCACACGCGCGAGAAGTACATTGAAGCGTTCCGCCGGATCACGGGCCGTGAACTGCAGTAGTTGGCCGTCTGTTAGCGAGTCGAGCCTTGCCGATGATCAGCGATCGCCTTGAAAAGCTTGTCGAAGAGATGGTGGACAAGGGAGTCCATTTCGACGACGCCGTCCATGAATTTGAAAAGCGCTTCATCGTCCGGGTTCTGGGCGCAGCTGATGGCAGCCTGATCAAGACCGCCGACGCACTCGGCATCCATCGCAACACGCTCGCCCGCAAGATGAGGGAGTACAAGATCAAACGGTGAAACCGAGGCCGCCCCCGAGTGGCCCCACTCCCCACTGCGAAGCGGGCCAGCCTTAGCACTCTCACCTTGACACTGCCAATCCGGAAGATATACTTAGCACTCGCCAGCGGTGAGTGCTAAGCCTGCCACGGCACCCACTCGCGCACGAACTCAGGCTGTCACACAGCCCAATATTCACGATTGACGGAGTACACAGCATGAACGCCAGACCGCTGCACGACCGCATCATTGTCCAGCGCCTCGAAGAAGGCGAACAGAAGATCGGCGGGATCATCATCCCAGATAGCGCCAAGGAGAAGCCCCAGCAAGGCAAGGTCGTTTCCGTGGGCGCCGGGAAGGTCAAAGACGACGGCAAGCGCATCCCGCTCGATGTGAAGGCCGGGGATCTCATCCTGTTCGGCAAGTATTCGGGCCAGGAAATCAAGTTGGGTGGTGAGGAGTTCCTCATCATGCGCGAAGACGAAGTGCTCGCCGTCATCGACGACGCGAAGAAGAAGTAGGAGACGAAACAACCATGGCAAAACAAATTGTGTACGGCGAGCAGTCGCGACAGGCACTGCTGAGCGGCGTCAATAAGCTGGCCGATGCGGTGAAGGTTACTCTCGGCCCCAAGGGACGCAACGTCGTCCTCGACAAGAAGTTCGGCTCTCCCACCATCACCAAAGACGGCGTGACGGTGGCGAAGGAAATCGACCTGAAGGATCCGCTCGAGAACATGGGCGCCCAGATGGTCCGCGAAGTAGCCAGCAAGACCTCGGACACGGCAGGCGACGGCACCACCACCGCTACCGTCCTGGCTCAGGCGATCTACCGCGAAGGTTCGCGAAATGTCGTTGCTGGCGCCAATCCGATGGAGATCAAGCGCGGCATCGAGAAGGCCGTCGAAGCGATCACCGAAGAACTCAAGAAGATGTCGAAGCCGGTCGAGGGCAACATGGTGGCGCAGGTCGGCACCATTTCGGCCAACAACGACCACACCATCGGAAAGATCATCGCTGACGCGATGGACAAGGTCGGCAAGGACGGCGTCATCACCGTCGAAGAAGCGCGCACACTCGAAACGTCGCTCGACGTGGTCGAAGGTATGCAGTTCGACCGCGGTTACCTGTCGCCCTACTTCGTGACCGACCCCGACCGCATGGAAGTGGTACTCGAAAACCCGGTCATCCTCATCCACGAAAAGAAGATCAGCTCGATGAAGGACCTTCTCCCGGTCCTCGAGCAGGTTGCGCGCCTCGGCCGTCCGCTGCTCATCATCGCGGAAGACATCGATGGTGAAGCACTGGCGACCTTGGTCGTCAACAAACTCCGTGGCACGCTGCAGGCCGCCGCGGTCAAGGCGCCTGGCTTCGGCGATCGTCGCAAGATGATGCTGGAAGACATCGCGATCCTGACCCACGGCCGTGCGATCACGGAGGACCTCGGAATCAAGCTCGAGTCGATTAAGATCGAGGACCTCGGCAAGGCCAAGAAGGTCACGATCGACAAGGACAACACGACGATCGTTGAGGGGGCCGGCACGTCCGAGGCCATCCAGGGACGCGTCAAGCAGATTCGGGCGCAGATCGAGGACACGACCTCGGACTACGACCGCGAGAAGCTGCAGGAGCGCCTGGCGAAACTCGTCGGCGGTGTGGCAATCATCAAGGTGGGCGCCGCGACCGAGAGCGAGATGAAGGAAAAGAAGGCGCGCGTCGAAGACGCGATGCACGCAACCAAGGCGGCCGTTGAAGAAGGCATCGTCCCCGGCGGCGGCGTCGCGCTCGTTCGTGCATCACACGTCCTCAAGGGGCTGAAGCTTCACGGCGACCAGCAGATTGGCGTGAACATCGTCGCTCGCGCCATCGAAGAACCGATGCGCCACATTGCGACCAACGCCGGTCACGAAGGCTCCATCGTCGTCCAGAAGGTGCGTGACATGAAGGGCCCGGAAGGGTTCAACGCACTGACCGAGGTCTACGAGGATCTGGTGAAGGCTGGCGTCATCGACCCAACCAAGGTCGTGCGCTCGGCCCTGCAGAACTCGTCGTCCATCGCATCCCTCTTGCTCACCACCGAGGCGCTGATCTGCGAGATCCCGGAAGAGAAGAAGGACGCGCCGGCGATGCCGGGCGGCGGCGGCGGTATGGGTGGAATGTACTAAGAGTCGGGTAGTCGATAGTCGGTAGTCGACTGTCGATAACCAGTCGGCAGGCCCGCGGGCGTCATGCCCGCGGGCCTTTTTTTTCTGCCAGCAGGCTATTTCGAGGGTCGAACGGACTTTTCAGAAACGGGAAAGCGTCTAGCGGAGAGAGAATGTCAGCTCGATCGTAATCTCGACGGGAACGGGCTCCCCCATCCTTGTGCCTGGCGCGAAGCGCCACAAGCGGGCGGCCCTGATGGCCTCCTGATCGAGGCCAAACACGGGATCGAGCGAACGAACCACGCGAACATCGGTGACTTTTCCGTCCGTCGTCACTGTGCACTGCAGCAGCACCGAGCCCTGCACCTTCGCTCGCATGGCGTCTGACGTATACGTCACCTTCTCCTGATAGAGCACCCGCGGCGTCGAGACACCGTTGCCCGGCCGATAGACTCCCCCACCAGTGCCGCCACCACTCCCTGCGCCGAGCCCAGACCCAGTGCCTTGGCCGAGCCCGCTGCCGCGTCCGGTACCGGCGCCGCTGCCACTGCCTGACCCCAGCGACACCAACGATGGCGCCGCGGGCGCTTCTATGGCACCAGGCAGGACGCTGTCAGCGGACCCGAGTGCTTTCACCGGAATGTTGATTTGCTGAATCGGTGGAGGATCGGGCTCCTTCTTGGTCTCCTGTGGCGCAGGCGCCGGCGGCTTCACCACAGGCACTGACACCGCTGCCTTGCCTGGCAGCTTCGCCGCCTTCGGCGGTTCGGGTGTCTTGTTGCCGCCACCGCCGCCGCCGCCGCCGACGCCAGGACTGGGCAGAAACACCAGGTGAGTGTTATCCAGATCGGGCAGGAACGGAGCCGTCGTTTCCTTTGTGGCCCACCGCCCGGCAAACACCAAAAGCAGAACGACGAGGACTTCGATACCGAAGGAGGTCAGTACCGCAGGGATGAGGCGCCGGGACTGCTGCCCCACGAGGAAGTTGAACTCGTGCGGCACGGGCCCATCGGCGCGTACCGAGAGATGGCCAGATACAAGAGCGGAAGGACCACCTGACGACGTGCTCTCGGCCATTGGGTAAGGGATCGGACTCGTTGAGCTATTGTCGCCCACGACTTTCGGCCGAGCAACCGCAAAACAGGTGCCTCCCGCCGTGGCTACACTGGTTAGACGCAGCCGACGATTGCGTGGTTGGAGTGTTCCCGCCAAACGCTTTCATCAGGGAAAAACAACACAGTAAGCCGCCATGCGGATGGTACAATCGCGACACAAGGAGCTACACCATGGGCCGCATTGGAATGCCAGAACTGTTGATCATCCTGGCGATTATCATCATCATCTTCGGCGCCAACCGCCTGCCCGGGCTGGGCAAGGGTATCGGTAGCGCCATCCGTAACTTCAAGGACGGAATGAAGGACGATCCGGCCGACCACAAGAGTTAGCCACAGGAGCTACTGACGAACGCTGACGCCGGTCAGCGTCGTTTCGCGCTTTTCGCCCGCCGCTCCCGCTTCCCAGGTCTGATTCGCTTGCCAGGGCGCTCGTGTTTCGGTCGCGCCTTTGATCGTCGTGGGCCTCGTTCGCCCTCACGCACCCGCTCCAGAATATCGGTCAGCCCCAGATCAATCTGGCGATTGTCCATATTGACGCGAATGACCTGCACCCGGACCTTGTCGCCCAGGCGATAGGTCTTCTGGCGCCCCTCACCGCGCAGCATGTGCGCACCTTCCACAAACCGGTAGTAGTCGTCCGCCATTGTCGACACGTGGACCATCCCTTCCACGTAGTGCTCGATGAGTTCGATGAACAGACCGAAGGCGGCCACGCCCGTGACGTAGCCCTCAAATTCATCGCCGACTTTGTCGGCCATGAACTTCACCTTCTTCCATTGCAGCAGTTCGCGCTCGGCCTCGTCCGCGCGACGCTCGCGCTCTGAGGTGTGACGTGCCACCTCGGGGAGGTCTTCCGACCACGCCTCACGCTGCTCTTCGTTGAGCGTCTTGTGGCGAGCAGCGCGAAGTGCGCGATGCACCACCAAATCGGGATAACGCCGGATTGGCGAGGTGAAGTGTGTGTAACTTGCCGCCGCGAGGCCGAAGTGCCCAAGATTTTCCGGCGCATACCGAGCCTTCTGCATCGTCCTCAACATCAGGAACGCAATCGGCTTCTCCTCCGGCTTGCCCTGGACGCGCTCGATCAGCCTCTGGAAGTGACGAGGCCGAAGTGTCGTCAACGACGCGCCGAGACTGTAGCCGAATCCAGAGATGAACTCTTCGAACTTCGCCACCTTCAACACGTCCGGCTCTTCGTGCACGCGGTAGAGCGCCGGCGCCTCCCGTTGTTCGAGGAACGAGGCGACGGTCTCGTTGGCCAGCAACATGAACTCCTCGATGAGCCGATGAGCGACGTTGCGCTGCAGCGCGATAATCGCCTCCACCGCACCGCCCGCATCGACGACAACTTCCGCTTCGTTTAGATCGAAGTCGATCGAACCACGGCGACGCCGCGCGTCGTGCAGGATGTGAAACAGATCTTGCATCAGCTCGAACATCGGCACCAGCGGTTCGTAGCGGGCCATGAGTTCGGGATTGCGGTCCGTGAGGACAGCGTTCACGTCGGTATACGTCATCCGCTCGTTGCTGTGGATGACGCCGTCGAACATCTCTGAACGCACCACCGCACCTCGGCGATCGACCTCCATGAAACACGACTGCACGAGGCGGTCGACGTGTGGATTCAGGCTGCACAGCCCGGTGGCGAGTTCCGACGGGAACATGTGGACGGCGCGCTCCGGGAAGTAGACCGATGTCCCTCGCTCGTAACCCTCGCGGTCCAGCGCACTCCCCTCCTCGACGTAATGCGACACATCCGCGATGTGTACACCGAGCCAGTAATTACCGTTCGGCAACTTCTCGATGGTAATGGCATCGTCGAAGTCGCGCGCGTGCTCGCCGTCGATGGTCACGGTAACGAGCGCGCGGAAATCGGCGCGGCCCTTCAGGTCCTTCTCGGTGACGGTCTTTCCCAAGGCCACGGCCTCGGCGATCGCCTCCGCGGTGTGCGCGTCGGGGATGCCGAACTTGCGAATCACGATTTCTGTATCAACGCCGGGCGCGTCGATGTTGCCGAGCACATGAGACACACGGCCGGCGGCGCCTCGCGCGGCGGTCGGCCACCTGCTGATCTCGACGGTCACCATCTCACCAGGGGCCGCTCCGCCTTCCTGCCCCGGGGGAATGAGGATGTCCATCAGCACACGGCGATCGAAGGGGACGACAAAGCCCATCCCGTGATCGTCACGGTCGTACCGGCCCACCAGTCCTTCATTGCGGCGCTCGAGGATGCGAATGATCCGCCCCTCGGACCTGCCGCCTTCCTTGACCCGCTCGATACGCGCGACGACGCGGTCGCCGTGCATCGCTTCGCTGAGGTGCGGCGCCGGGATATAGATATCGCCGCCGCCGTCGATCGAACGCTCAGGGATGACGAAACCATAGCCGGCGGCGTGCGTTTCGAGGCGCCCGACGTGGAGGTCCATCTTTTCTGGCAAACCGAATCGCGAACCACGAATCTGAATGAGGTCACCCGAGGCAACCAGGGCCTTCAGGTGCCGCTTGAACGCCGGACGTTCTTCGCGCTGAATCTTGAGCAACTGCAGGAGCTCGCGCGTGCCTGCGGGGTGATGCACCCGATCGCGCAGTTGCGCGAGGATGTCTTCGGGAGAAAGCATGAATTCCTAACCTAACAGAAACACTTGAAGGTCGCCGACATTCGTACCCGTCGGCCCGGTCTTGATGAGATCGCCGAGCATGGCAAAGTAGGCATAAGAATTGTTGGTCGACAGAAAGGCGCTGGGCTCGACCCCGCGGACACGCCCGCGAGTCAAGGTGGAGCCATCGATCACCGCGCCGGCGGCGTCGGTGGGTCCGTCGATGCCGTCGGTCCCCACACTGGCCAGAACGGCAGGACGTTGCAGCGCCGCCAACCGCTCCACCAGCGCCAGCGCGAACTCCTGATTGCGGCCGCCACGCCCTGCGCCGCTAACGGTCACGGTCGTCTCGCCGCCGGACACAATGCAGCACGGACCTGGAACGGCAACCGCTGCGGCGGCGGCACGGTGAAAATACTCCAGCGCCGAGAACCGCGCTTCTCCCACGATCGGGCCTTCCAGTTGGACGACCTGGAAGCCTCGGTTCGAGGCCTCAGCCACGCCCCCCCTGATGGCCGTCGCCCGGCTGCCTATCACCTGCGCGGTGGACCTCGCCAGTAAAGGGTCGCCAGGTTTAGGTGTGTCCGACAGTTCCCCACGCACGCCGCGCTCCAGATGCGCCACGACCGCGGCCGGATAACTGGCTCGGCCCCCGCAGCGATCGATCACGCCGACGGCATCGGCGTAGGTGGAGGCGTCTGGAACTGTGGGTCCAGACGCGATGACACTCAGGTCGTCCCCCACTACGTCAGACAGAACCAGCGCCAGACAGCGTGCGGGAGAGGCCGCGGCCAGCCGACCGCCCTTGACCGCCGACACGTGCTTACGCACTGTATTCAGCGCATGGATATCGGCTCCACTGCACAGGAGCACGGCTGTCGCTTGTCGCTTGTCGTCGGCCGACAATCCGTCGGCTGGTGCCGCCATCAACGACGATGCCCCGCCCGAGAGCAGCACGAGCAGCAGGTCCTCGGGCGACGCACTGCGACCGATATCGAGCGCCGCGCGACCGGCAGCCAGGCTGCCCTCGCCGGGCTGAGGGTGTTCCGCGTGAATCACCCGAAATGGATCCCGGACGTCAGCAGGGCCCAGCCCGATGACCACCCCGCTGTGGATGCGATCACCGAGAACCCGGTGCGCAGCGACGGCCATCGCCGATGATGCCTTGCCGGCAGCAATGACATGAACGCGATGTTCGGGCGGCGGTGCCTGTTCGAGGGCACGCACGACCAACGGGCCGGGTGCAGCCGCAGCGAGGCCAGCCCGGATGATTGCGTGAAGGTCTGTGATGAGGGGAGAGGTCAGTGAGTATGTTTCGTATCGGACCAGGCGGAGAGCCCGGTAACACCATCTATCTTCTTGAGGAGGCCACTGACGAGCTCGCCGGCATTTCCTCTGCTACATAGCTGCTCTAACTCGCCCATGATCCTCGCCAAGGCACCCTCAACATCCGAGATAGCGCCCGCCGAATAGTAAGGCCGATGTTGTTGCAGACAGCGGTGATGCCTGGCGAACTCTTGGCGGTAGAACTCGGTTACCGGGTGCAGCGTGCTAATCGGCCTCGAATCGGTCACGAAGCGTGGCATGCGGTTCCTCAAGAACAGAATTTCTGAGCACGAACCCGATCTCAACTCACTTTAGAACGGGCCCAAACGGCTGTCAAGATTCTGTAACAGATTTCAGACCCGGCGGCTGGCCAGCCACCCGCCCAGGCACCCCACCAGCATGCCACCGACCAGCAGACTCGCCGACCATCCGAGAGACAGGAAGCGCACAGTCGAGAGGTTCAGGGCAGAGGCGGCCGGCTGCAGATACGCCCCCCGGGTCGAGAAGAAGACCACGACGAGCGCCAGGAGGGCGAGCACAGCACCTAGCCCCCCTTGCAGTACCCCCTCCATCACAAACGGGCCACGAATGAACGACATCGGGGCGCCGACTAGCTGCATGATCTCGATCTCGTCCCGGCGTGCCTGCAGCGCCAAGCGGACAACGTTAGCGACGGTGAGCGCCGCCGCCAAGGCGAGAATGCCACCGAGCAGGAGCCCGGCCATACGTACGACCGCGATGGTCGACCGCAGACGATCGAGCCACTGCCGGTCGTAGCGGACGTCGGAGACGCCGCGGATCTCTCGGAGCGACGCCCCGAGCCCGTCCAGCGCGCCGCCAACATGACTATCAGGCGTCAGCTTCACCTCATAGGACGCGGGCAAGGGATTCCCATCGAGCGAGTCGATGGTCTGCGAAAGGTCCGCGAAGGCCGCCTTGAATCGTTGCAGCGCCAACTCCTTTGACACAAAGTCGTAGCCGGCGACCAGCGGCCCGGCGGAAATGAGCCGCTCCACTGCCGCCCTCTCTTCCCCGGACACATCGTCCTGGAGATAGATGGACAACTCAGCGGCGCGACTCCACTCTGCACCGAGGCGATCGAAGTTGGCCGTGGCGATAAGGAAGACGCCGAGGACAAACAGCGCGAGCGCGATGGTCGCCATGGAGAGCACCCCCGACCGGCGTCCCCGCCAAAGACTCGCGACTGCTTCATCGAACGCATAATGGAGCGCTCGCACCTACGACACCTCCGCGAGCCGGCCGCCCTGCAGCGTGACCGCCCGGCGCCCGACCCGACGAATCATCTCTCGATCGTGCGTCGCGACCACCACCGTCGTGCCTCGAGCATTGATGTCGCGAAACAGATTCATGATATCGAGCGACAGGTCGGGATCGAGGTTGCCGGTCGGCTCATCGGCCAGTACGAGATGTGGATCGTTGACCAGCGCCCGGGCGATCGCGACGCGCTGCTGTTCGCCGCCGGAGAGCTCCTCGGGCAGGGCATGCATGCGATGCTGCAAGCCGACCCATTTCAGCACCTGGAACGTTTTGCGCTGCTGGACGCCAACATCCACGCCGAGCACCCGCATCACAAAGGCGACGTTCTGAAAGACGGTGAAGCGTGGAATGAGACGGAAGTCCTGGAAGACAAATCCGACCGATCGGCGATAGGCCTGGACCTCGCTGGCCGAGAGCGTGCTGAGATTGCGGCCACCCACTCTCAACTGGCCCTCAGTGGGCAGTTCCTCGCGCAGCAGCAGACGCAGCAGTGTCGACTTCCCTGCGCCACTCGGCCCGGTCAGGAAGAGAAACTCGCCCTTGCCTATGGTCAGGGAGAAATCACGAAGCGCATACACGCCGCGCGCGTAGACCTTCGAGAGATGTTGGCTCTCGATCACGCTGCTGTTATAGCACGCCGCTACGCCTCGAGAGCGCGCTTCAGCAGGTCGTTGACGCGCTTCGGGTTGGCCTTGCCAGCCGCTTGCTTCATGACCTGTCCGACCAGGAACCCGAAGGTCGTGGTCTTGCCCGCCCGATAGGTCGTCACGGCGTCAGCATTCGCGGCGAGCACGCCCTGAATCAGGGCGACGATAGCCGACTCGTCGTCGATTTGGGTCAGCCCCCCTGCCTCGACGATCTCGGCCGCGGTGCGACCACTGACGACCATCGTCTCGAAGACCTGCTTCGCGATGGCGCCCGAGATCGTCCCCTTGTCCACGAGCGCGAGAAGTCCGGCCAATTGGATCGGTGACACCGGCGACTGTGCGATGTCGATCTTGCGCTCGTTGAGTAGGCGGGCCAGGTCGCCCATCATGAAGTTGCTCGTCGCCTTGGGCGGAGCGCCGGCGCGGACCGTGGCCTCGAAGTAGTCGGAGGCGGCCCGTGAGTCGGTAAGCTGCGTGGCGTCGTACTCGGGCAGGCGGTAGTCGCGGACGAAGCGCTGCCGGCGGACGTGTGGCAGCTCCGGCATCGAGGCGCGAATGGCCTCGACACGGGCATGGTCTGCACGCACCGGCGGCAAGTCAGGCTCTGGAAAATAGCGATAGTCGTGCGCCTCTTCCTTGCTGCGCATCGACACGGTCACACCGGCCGCGGTGTCCCAGAGGCGCGTTTCCTGCACAACACGGCCACCACCCTCGAGCACGGCCACCTGACGCTCGATCTCGTATTCGATCGCCTTCTGTAGAAAGCGAAACGAATTCAGGTTCTTCACTTCGGCCTTCGTTCCGAGTGTCTCGGTGCCAGCCGGACGGACCGACACGTTGGCGTCGCAGCGCAGGCTGCCCTCTTCCATGTTGCCGTCATTCACACCGAGCCAGACCAGCTGCGCACGCAGGTGCGTGAAGAACTCCGCGGCATCGCTCGCTGAGCGTAGATCCGGTTCGGTGACGATTTCGACCAGCGGAACGCCACTGCGGTTGTAGTCCAGATAGGTCTTGCGGTCGGAATCGGCGAATCCTTCGTGGAGCGACTTGCCCGCGTCCTCCTCCATGTGGGCGCGGGTGATGCCGACACGGCGGGGCCCATCGGCTGTCATGAATTCGACGGCCCCGCTGACCGCAATGGGCAGCTCGTACTGCGAGATCTGATAGCCCTTGGGGAGATCAGGATAGAAGTAGTTCTTCCGCGCAAAGATCGACGTTGGGTTGATCCGACAGCCAAGCGCGAGACCCGTGCGAATGGCGTAGTCGACAGCCACGCCGTTGAGTACCGGCAACGCGCCTGGAAAGCCGAGGCATACCGGACACACGTGCGCGTTGGGCGCCGCGCCGAACGCCGTGCTGCAGCCGCAGAAAATCTTGGAGGCTGTCTGGAGTTGGGCGTGCACCTCCAGGCCGATGACGGCTTCCCAGTTCATGCCCGCGGGCCGGCCGCTTTCACGTCGGGTGACACACTCCCGGCGAAGGCGACGAAGTTCTCGTGAAACATTCCGGCGAGTTTCACCGCCTGCCGGTCGTAGGCCGCAGGGTCGGCCCACGTGCCCTTCGGATTCAACACGTCTGAGGGGACACCCGGACACCACCGTGGCACCTCGAGATTGAAGACCGGATCTCGCTGGTATGACGCCTGATCGAGCGCGCCGGAGAGGGCGGCCCGGATCATTGCCCGCGTGAAGGCGATCTTCATCCGGGAGCCAACGCCGTAGGGCCCTCCCGTCCAGCCCGTGTTCACCAGCCAGACACGGGACCCGTGCGTCGCGATCCGCTCGCCGAGCATGGTGGCGTAGCGGCCCGGCGCCAAAGGAAGAAACGGCGCGCCAAAGCACGTGCTGAAGGTCGCCTTGGGTTCCGTGATTCCTTTTTCGGTGCCAGCTATCTTGGCGGTGTAGCCAGAGAGGAAGTGATACATCGCGCCTGCGGGTGACAAGCGCGCAATCGGCGGCAGTACCCCGAACGCGTCGGCCGTCAGCATCACGATGTTGCGCGGATGCCCACCCTGCCCCGACGGCACCGCGTTGCTGATGAACGAGATCGGATACGCGGCTCGCGTGTTCTCGGTGTAGCGGTCATCGTCGAGATTCAGAATTCGGGTGTCTGGATCGATGACCACGTTCTCGAGCACCGTGCCGAAGCGCCGGGTCGTGGCAAAGATCTGCGGCTCGGCCTCGGCCGAGAGGCGAATGGTCTTGGCGTAGCACCCGCCCTCGAAGTTGAAGACGCCGCGGTCGCTCCATCCATGTTCATCGTCGCCAATGAGGCCGCGGTCGGCCTCGCTCGAGAGCGTCGTCTTGCCGGTGCCGGACAATCCGAAGAATAGTGCCGAGTCGCCCCCTGCGCCAATATTCGCCGAGCAGTGCATCGGCAGGACAGCCTGGTGCGGCAAACGGTAGTTGAGAGCACTGAACACCGACTTCTTGATCTCGCCCGCATAGTGCGTGCCCCCGATGAGCACGAGACCATTGGTGAAGTCGACCGCGATGACGACCTCGGAGTTGGTGCCGTGGCGCGCCGGGTCGGCCTTGAAGTTCGGCGAATCGATAACCGTCAGCGCCGGACGGCCAGCGTGACCGCCGGCCGCAGGAATGAGCAGGTTGCGTGCAAACAGACTGTGCCAGGCAAACTCGGTGATCACGCGCACCGGTAGCTGGTATGCGGGATCCGCACCACCGTAGCAGTCCTGAACAAAGAGATCGCGCCCCGTCAGCGAGGCCAGGAGATCCGCACGCAGCACCGCGAAGTGTTCAGGCGACATCGGGCGGTTGGGCCCGCCCCAGGCGACCTCCGACGCAGTCTCGACGTCCTTCACGATGAACTTGTCGTTCGGCGATCGGCCGGTGTGATCTCCGGTGAGGCACACGAGCGGACCATTGGCGGCGATCACGCCCTCGTTGCGACGAACGGCTTCCTCGTAGAGCTCGGGCTGAGACAGGTTCCAGGAAATGCGTGCCGCCGTGATGGCCAGCGGATCAAGCGAGCGGCGCTCGCCCCTAGCTGATGACACGGACGGCTCCTAACATGCAGAGGAATAATGACATAGGGGTCAAAGATCGCATGGTACCAGCCGCCTGATCTCCAAGTCAACAAAACGGCGCGGCCGGCACTACACTGTAAACAGCCCCCCGGTATCGGCGTATCACGAGATGAGTGACCTTCACGCAGTGCAGCAACCGGATCGACGCCCGACCGTGGCATCCACTGCCCTTCCAGCCGTTGGTCGGTGCGATACGACTACGCCACTCTCGGAAGATACGCGCCTCGCGGTGGAGATCCGGGCACTGGCCGGACGCGGTGACATGGACGAGGCCCGCACGAAGTTCTCTGGCCTCGTCGAGCGGCATCAGCGGCGCGCCTCCCGGATCGCCTATCAGTATTTGCGCGACTCCGCAGACGCCGATGAAGCCGTGCAGGATGCGTTCGTCAAGGTCTTCGCGCACATCAACGCCTACCGCGAGGCCTGGCCATTCGAGGCTTGGTTCACACGCATTCTCATCAACGGCTGTCTGGACCGCCGAAAATCGCGCGCCCGGCGCGACCGGTGGATGGTCTCGAGCGACGACGCGACGGTTCCGGACACCGCACGCTTACCATTTGGCGGCGTCGCCAGTCCCGACCCAGAAGCACGTTTGCTTTCGCGGGAGCGACGGGCACGGCTCGCCGATGCAATCGATCGCCTCGATGGCCGTCAGCGGACAGTCTTCATGCTCTGCCACTACGGCGATTGCTCTCCTCGAGAGGTCAGCACCATGACCGGACTCAACGAATCGACCGTCCGCGTTCACCTGTTTCGCGCAGCGCGCAAGTTGCGCGCCCTGCTCGGAGGCCAACCATGATGGGGCGCTCACGCCATCTCGGCGACGATCGTTTGCATGATTGTTATCTGACCGAGCGCGGCGGGGACCATCTCGATCCACGCGTTGCCGAGCATCTCGCGGATTGCGCGCCCTGCTCGGATCGTTACGACGAGCTCCGTCAACTTCTCGATACGATCCGCCGTGACGGGGCCAGTGACGCCGACACCGTCTTCACCACCGGGCGCCTGCAACAGCAGCGCGACGCCGTGCTCCGCCGCCTCGAAAGTGCCGGGCGCGCCGCGCGCGTGATCAGTTTCCCTGGGCACATGGCTCCGGGTGGCACCCGCGCCGCCGGGCGGGTGGCACCGCGCTGGCTTGCGGCGGCCTCCGCGGCCGGACTCATCGTGGGCGTTGGCGTCGGCGGCACGCTCCTCCCGTCGCGTGGTCTCCCCGCGAGAATCCCCGCGTCTCAGCTCGCCACCAGGGCAGCGGTGCCACGCATCGAGCCAGCCGCCAAGCGAGTCACTCCTCCGGCTTCGACGGGAGAGGCCGCAGACGACGACTGGTTCTTGTACGAGCTCGAGGTCGCCCTGCAGCGCCCGCATACGCGTGAGCTGCTGTCATTCGATAACCTCACGCCACACGCTCGGGAAATCGGCAACCGAGTGAGATAGGATCGGGGCCATCGGCGTCGCCGCCGTCCATGCATGCCCTCACTCATCTTTCGTAAAGGTCTCGATCTGAAGCAGGCCGTTGCCGGCATGCTGGCCGAGAACTACCACAGCGACGTCATCCGTACAATCAAGGAACAGGACTTCACCTATCGGGCAGGCCGCCTCACAGTGCATCTGGCCCGAGAGTTCGGCTTCTGCTACGGAGTCGACCGCGCTGTCGACTACGCGTACCAGACACGCCAGCGCTTTCCCGACCGCACCGTCTATCTCACGGGCGAGATCATCCACAACCCGCACGTCAACGACAAGCTGCGTGGCCTGGGCATCCGCTTCCTCACCGACGAGGGCGAGCGACTCGATGCCCTTGGCGAGGCCGACGTCGTGATCCTTCCTGCATTCGGCGTCACGATGGAAATGCTCAAGGCTCTCGACGCGCAGGGTTGCACCCTGGTCGACACCACCTGCGGCTCCGTGCTGAACGTCTGGAAGAACGTCCGTCGCTACGCTGAGCAGGGATACACGTCCGTCATCCACGGCAAGGTGTGGCACGAGGAGACGCAGGCGACGGCGTCTCAGGCCTTGGCCCGCGGGGGTAAGTATCTCGTCGTCTACAACGACCGGGAGGCGGCAGCCGTGTGCGACATGATCAGACGCCGCGATACCAGCGGGTTCATGGACACGTTTTCGTCGGCGGTCTCTGCCGGTTTTGATCCCGCGACGGATCTGGATCGCATCGGCCTCGCAAACCAGACGACGATGCTGATGACCGAATCGATGGCCATCGGCGAGATGTTCAGGGACGCCATGGCTGAACGCTGGGGTGCGGCTGCGCTTGCTGCCCACTACCAAGCCTTCGACACTATCTGCAGTGCGACCCAGGATCGCCAGGACGCCGTCGAACAATTGATTCGCGATCACCCCATCGACCTGATGGTCGTCATTGGTGGCTACAACAGCAGCAACACCGCGAACCTCGCCCGCATCTGTGCGGCGACACGGCCGACCTTCCATGTCGCCGACCCCGAATGCCTGGTCTCGGCCGAGGAGATCCGCCATCGCGAGGCCGGGGCCCAGGGCGAGACGAGCACATTCGGGTGGTTGCCCGCACACGGTCCGGTACGCGTCGGCTTGACCTCAGGCGCCTCGACGCCGGACAACCTCGTCGGTGCCGCCATCGCACGCCTCGAGGCCTTCTGCTCAACACCGATAACTATCTGATTAGTAACAATTTAGACGATCTCGTCGCGAGGAGGTCGCCGAGGCGCTTCTGGTCGGCGCCGAGCCCTCCGAGCATCGTCGGCACTAAACGCAACCGCGCGCAGCGGCGTATTCCCTTCCAGAACATGCTTCTTCAGGGGGTTCAGATGTTGCACGCCTCGCGCGTCCGGCTGGTGGCCGTCGCGTTGTTGGTAGGGAGTGCTGGTGTGGCGTTCGCACAACAGCCCCCGAGCCCGCCGTTTTCGCAACCGGCGCCCCACCCATTCTTCTGGTGGAAGTCGGAGACGTTCAAGAAAGAATTGGGGCTCTCTGCCGATCAGATCGGTCGGATCGACCGAATCTGGGAGGCGACGCGCCCTGAGCTCCGACTGGAGTTCACCGAGCTGTCCCGACTTGAAGAGAAGTTCTCGCAGGCGCTGCGGAACGACGCTGACGAAGGGGCACTCTCCCGCCAAATCGATCGGGTCGAGATGGCGCGCGCCAATGCCAACAAGACACGCTCGCTGATGCTTGTGCAAATGCGCAAGGTGTTGACGCCGGATCAGCGGGAGCGCCTTGATGCGCTCCACGCCCGTTGGCTGGCGGATCAGAAGTCACCGCGGGCCGGCGCGCCACCGTCCGCCCGCGATTCCCAGAAGAAACCAGAATAGGTGCGCTGGACGATGTCTCATACGAGGATGTTCGCGATGCATTCGCAGAGTTCCAGACTGATGGCCGCAGCCGCGGTGATGATCGCGGTCACCACGGCTGCCGCCTCGGCCCAGCAGGTCACAACCGACGAGCACGTGCAGGAGTTGATTCGGGCCGCAGCGGTGCGGGCTGGGGTCTCGGCCCCGGCCGGTGCAACGGCCACACCACAGGCGACCGCCGGCACCGACCGCCCGACGATGCAGCTGACGATTGACGATGCGATCAAATTGTCGCTCGATCGGAATCTCGACATCGCCGTACAGCGACTCAACCCGCAGACATTCGACTACAGCATCGCCAACGTTCAGGCGGTGTACAAGCCGACGCTGATCTCCACGCTGAGCGAAACCTCCAATAGCAACCCGTCGAACAACACCATTTCCGGCGCCGCTGCCGGCACAGGAATCGTGCAGGGGCAGCGCATCTACAATGCCGGCCTGAGCCAGAATCTGCGCTGGGGCGGAGGCGCCTTGGTCGCGACGGTCAACAACAACCGCGCCACGACGACAGCTCTGACGGCGCTGATCAACCCGACGTTCAACGCCAACTGGTCCGCCCAGTACACGCAGCCGCTGCTCCGCAATTTCAAGATCGACAACACACGGCAGCAGCTGGTCATCACCAAGCTGAATCAGGACATCTCTGAAATCCAGCTACAGGCGCTGATCATCAACACCGTCTCGAACGTCCGCAACGCCTATTGGGACTACGTCTTTGCCCTCCAGTCGGTCGATGTTGCGCACCGTTCTGTGGCGCTCGCCGAGCAGTTGGTGAAAGACAATCAGACGCGCGTCGAAATTGGCACGATGGCACCAATTGACGTTGTGCAGGCGCAATCGCAGGCTGCCACGCAACGGCAGAATCTTGCCGCGGCCGAGGGCACGCGCCGAACGGCAGAAATCACGCTGAAGCGCCTGATTGTGGCCGGCACCGACGACCCAAACTGGGGCGCCTCGATCAATCCGGTGGACCGCCCGGATTTCGTGCCGGTCCTGGTGGACGTCACCGCTGCCGTGAGGCGGGGCCTCGACAGCCGCACCGATCTCCAGCAGGCGCGGAAGAACCTGCAGGTCAACGACACCACGCTCAAGTATCTGGCCAACCAGACGCTGCCACAGGCGGATGTCGTCGCCCGGTACGGCCTCGTCGGACAGGGCGGGACGCAGTTCAGCGGTTGCACCGGCGCGGGGATTGCGCGCACCTGTACGTCGACCATTCCTGGCGGCTACGGTGATTCGTTGGGCTCGCTCTTCGGCGCGGACTTTCCAAGCTGGAGCGTGTCTCTGAATCTGTCGGTGCCGCTTGGTACCAGCGCGGCGGACTCGACGGTCGCCCGCGCGCGTGTCCAGGAGCGGCAGGTCGCGGCACAGCTCAAGCAAATCGAACTGCAGATTGCCACCGACATCACCAACGCAGCCACGCAGGTGCAGAACAACGTCGAACGCGTGCAGGCCGCGCAGTCGGCGCGCGAATTCGCCGAGCGCACGCTCGACGCTGAACAGAGCAAGTTCGAGGTCGGTATGTCGACCAACTATTTCGTGGTCCAGGCACAACGTGATCTGGCGACGGCGCAGAACAACGAACTATCCGCGGTGCTGGCCTATCGCCGGTCGATCGTCGAACTCGAGCGCCTGCAGCAGACGTCGCTTTCCACGTCGAACATCACGATTCTCGGCCGCTAGGCTGGCAGCAGTCCAGGCCACGGACGGATACGGAGCTTATGAAGCGGGTCGTTGTCGCACTCATCGTGGTGGTGGCCCTCGGGGCGGGCGGCTGGTACTACGTCAAGAAGAGCCGGGCCGCAGACGGAGCCGCTGCGCCAGATGCACAAGCCGGTGCCATCGTGGGACGAGGACGCCCCGGCTCCGGCGGCGGCCCTGGTGGTGGCTTCGGCGGGCCGCGGCAGCCCATGACCGTAGAACTGGCCGCGGTCATGCGGGGCGAGATCATCGAGCGAATGACGGTGGTCGGCAACCTGATCGGAGCCGAAACGGTTGAAGCCGTGCCAAAGGTGAGTGGCCGTCTCGCCACCGTGACGGTGCGGCTTGGCGACCGAGTCCGGAAGGGTCAACCGCTGGCGACAGTCGAAGACAGCGAGATTCGCCAGCAGGTGAAACAGGCGCAGGCGTCATTCGAGGTCTCTGCGGCCACGATCCGCCAGCGCGCCGCCGATCTGAAGCTGGCGCAGACCAATCTCGACCGGTCGCGCAATCTCTTCGACCGCCAGCTCATTCCGAAGCAAACGTTTGACGATACCGACGCACGCTACCAGGCGGCCGCAGCCCAAGTCGACCTTGCCCAGGCGCAGTACGCGCAGGCCCAGGCCCGGCTGGACGAGCTAAAGATCAACCTCGCCAACACCGTCATCGCTTCGCCCGTGAGTGGCTTCGTTGGCAAGCGCGTGCTCGATGCCGGGGCATGGGTGACGCCGAACTCGTCGTTCATCTCAGTGGTCGATATCGGCGTTGTGCGGCTGGTGGCCAACATTGTCGAAAAGGACCTCCGACGCATCACCCAGGGAATGAAGGCCGACGTCGAGGTTGACGCATACCCTGACGAACATTTCACGGGCCGCGTCGCGCATGTGGCGCCCGTGCTGGACCCAGCGACACGGACAGCACCCATCGAAGTGGAGATTCAGAACTCGCAATTCCGGCTCAAGCCTGGGATGTATGCCAAGGTGAGTTTCACCGTCGAGCACAGGCAGAACATCCTCACCGTCCCGACCAACGCCATCGTCGACGTCGGCGGCAAGAAGGGCGTGTTCGTGCCTGGCGACGGCAACGTCGCGTCATTCCAGGCGGTGGCACTGGGCATGTCCGATCCGAAGCAGGTCGAAGTGACCGGCCTGGCCGAAGGCACGCGCATCATCACAACCGGCGCAACCGCGTTGCGCCAGGGCGATCGCATCGTGCCGCTGGGACAGGGTGGTCGCGCCGGCCGTGGTGGCAACGGCGGTGATGGGGGTGGCAGGGGTAACGGCATCGCCCCTGGAGGCGCCGCCAAGCCAGGAGCCAGGCCATGAGCGTCCCTCGCTTTGCGATCGAGCGGCCCGTCATGATGACGATGCTCAGCGCCATCGTCATTCTGATTGGCGCGATCTCGCTCAACCGCCTGCCGGTCGACCTGCTGCCGGACATCTCGCAGCCCACGGTGAGCGTCCGCGTGAGCTACGCGGGCGTCGGTCCGCTCGAGATCGAAGAGCTGATCGTGCGTCCGCTTGAACAGCAGCTCAGTGCGGTCTCGGGTCTCGAGCAAATGAACTCGTCGGCAAACGAGGGCAGCGCCAACATCCAGATGAACTTTACGTGGGGCACGGACCTCGGCGAAGCGATGGATGACATCCGCACACGCATCGACCGCGTGCGTAATCGTCTGCCTGAGGACGCCGACCCTCCGGTCGTACAGAAGTTCGACTCGAACGCGATGCCCATCATGAGCCTGGGGCTCGAGAGCACCGACGGGTTGCTCGACCGCGTCTCGCTTCGGGAACTGGCCGAGAACACGCTGTCGCCGCGGATGGAACGTATCGCCGGGGTGGCGGCGGTCACCGTGGGTGGCGGCCTGCGCCGGCAAATCCACGTCGAGTTGTCGCGCGAGAAGATCACCGCTCTCGATCTCTCGGTCGACCGGGTTGTCAACCTCCTGCGTGCCGAGGACCAGAACATCCCGATCGGCGAGGTCTACTCCGGCGACCGCTCCCTGCTGCTACGCAGCCAGGGTCAGTATCAAGACCTCGAGCAGATCCGCAACCTGGTGATCATGACCAAGGGCGGCGTGCCGATCTACCTGCGGGACATCGCTCAGGTCGTGGACTCGACCGAGGATCTGCGTTCGATCCTGCGGATCAACGGCCGCCCCGGCGTTCGGCTGCAGGTAACGAAGCAATCCGGCACCAACACGGTGCAGATTGCGCAGGGCGTGCGCGCTGAGATTGAACGTATCAACCGCGAGGTGCCAGGTGTCAAGCTTTCGCTACTTGACGACAGCGCCAAGTTCATCGAACGCTCGATCACGGCCGTGCAGGAGCACGTCATGCTGGGGTCGGGTCTGGTGATCCTGATCATCTTCCTGTTTCTGCGGAATTTCCGTTCGACGCTGATCGTCTGCACGGCCATTCCGATCTCGGTCATCGGCACCTTCGCCCTGCTCTATTTCGGCGGCCTGACGTTGAACACCATGACGTTTGGAGGACTGGCGCTGGGTGTCGGCATGATCGTCGACGCGGCGATTGTCGTGCTCGAGAATTCGTTCCGCCACATGGAGCATCACGGCAAGGATCGAATGCAGGCGTCGATCGACGGCAGTGAGGAAGTGTGGTCGGCGATTCTCGCCTCGATTCTCACGCACATCGCGGTGTTCGTGCCGCTGCTCTTCCTCGAGGGCGTCTCGAGCATTCTTTTTCGTCAGCTCTCAATCGTGGTGTGCTTCTCGCTGGCCATGTCGCTATTTGTGGCGGTCACGCTGGTACCGGTGCTGTGCTCGCGGCTGCTGGTGCTGCCGCCTCCCGCCGACCAGCGAAAAGGCTTCGGCGGCAGTCTCTATTCGCTCAGCGAAAGGATGCTCGACGGACTCGACAACGGTTATCGGCGACTGCTGCACAGGGCGCTTGACCATCGACTCTGGGTCCTCGCCGCCAGCGCGGCGTCAGTCCTCGCCGCCGTGCTGATTCTGCCGACAATCCCGACGGAGTTTGCCACCCAGACCGACGAGGGCCAGGTGCAGGTCTTCGCTGAGCTCGCGCAGGGCACCCGTATCGAGGTGACCGACCCGGTGCTACAGCGCCTCGAGCGCTCCATCGGTGAACTCGTGCCAGAGGCCACCGGCGTCATCGTCCAAGCGGGCGGTGGCAACCCATTCTTCGGTGGCGGCTCGGTGAACCGCGGCAACCTTCAGATCCTGCTCAAGCCGAAGGATGAGCGGACACGGTCAAGCGACCAGATTGCACAAGAACTTCGGCGTCAGCTCGCCGGAATCCCGGGCGTCATCATTCGTGCAAATGCCTCGGGCGGCAATCAGCAGATGAACCGCTTTCTCTCAGGCGGCAACAACGGTGGCGGCCGTCTGGCCCTGGAGGTCCGCGGCGACAACCTGGACGACGCACGCAGGGTATCCCAGGCCGCAAAGGATCTGCTCGATCAGGTGCCCGGGGTGGCAGACGCCAGACTCGGTCGCGACGAAGGGCGGCCTGAGCTCTCGGTTCAGGTCGATCGCGCCAAGGCGGCGCTCCTCGGCGTGACCGCCAGCGCTGTTGCCAACACGATTCGAACCAACGTGGCCGGTCAGCAGGCCGCCTTCTTCCGTCAGGGCGGCCTCGAGTACCCCATCATTGTTCGCCTACGCGAGGAAGAACGACAGGGCGTGAACGACGTCAACAATGTGCTGATCAGTACCCCTGGTGGGCTGGTCTTGCAGGCCAAGAATCTCATGCGGATCGAGGACGCCGTCGGTCCGACGCAGATTCAACGCAAGAACCAGCAGCGCATCGCCTACGTATCCGCGGAACCTGAGGCGACGCTGAGTGAAGCGGTAGCCGCAGTGCAGGATCGACTCCCACAGCTCTACGGTCTCATGCCCAAGGACTTCTCGATCGGCTTCGGCGCCGAGGTCGAACAACAGGCCAAGGCGTTTGACCAACTGCGCATGGTGCTGATCCTTGCGCTGGTTCTGGTCTACGCCGTCATGGCGTCGCAGTACGAATCGCTGGTCGATCCGTTCATCATCATGTTCTCGGTGCCCACGGCGGCCATCGGCGTCGTGCTGGCGCTGAAGCTCACCGGCACCTCGTTCAACATGCAGGCCTACATCGGCATCATCATGCTGGCCGGCATCGTCGTCAGCAACGGCATCCTGTTGGTCGACTACACCAACGTGCTCCGCCGCCGAGACGGCCTGCCCTTGCGCGAAGCGGTTGAACTCGCCGGGCGCACGCGTCTCCGTCCGATTCTCATGACTTCGATCGCCACTGGGCTCGGACTTGTGCCGATGTCGCTGGGCATCGGTGAAGGCAGCGAACTGCAAGTGCCGCTGGCGCGCGTCGTCATCGGTGGCCTGACGACATCGCTGGCGATCACACTGGTGCTGGTGCCGACGGTCTACACGCTGTTCGAGGAAGGGCTGAGTGGACTGTGGAAGGGCTCCAAGACGCACGCGGTCGAGGCGTAGATCGATGAAGAAGGGTCTCCTGACCCTCGTGGCCGTCGGGGCCATCGGCGGATTGGCCTACGCGTACTACGCGCTGCGAACCACGGCGCCGAAATTCACAGTCACAACCGGCGCCGCAACACAAGGCGATGTGGTGGACACGGTCGGCGCCACTGGTACGCTGCAGGCAGTGACAACCGTGCAGGTCGGCAGCCAGGTGTCAGGCAACATCGCCTATCTGGGCGCGGACTTCAATTCGCTCGTCAGGAAGGGCCAGATACTGGCGCGGCTCGATCCGTCGCTGTTTGAAGCGCAGGCCCAGCAGGCACGGGCTAACCTGGCCCAGTCGCGCGCGAACCTGCTGAGAGCCCAGAGCGACCTCGAGCGCTTCCGTGTGCAGTTGGTCGACGCGCAGCAGAAGTACACCCGCGCCAAGGAACTCTCGGCTCGCAACTTGCTACCACAGAGCGACCTCGATACCTCGAAGACCGCGGTCGACTCCGCCCAGGCGTCGCTGCAGTCGCAACAAGCGACCGTCAGCCAGGTCCAGGCGGCGATTACGCAGGCCGAAGCCGGGGTCAACCAAAACCAGGTGAATCTCAACCACACCGTCATCACGGCACCGATCGATGGCCTGGTGATTTCGCGTAACGTGGACGTGGGCCAGACGGTGGCGGCGAGCATGCAGGCGCCGACGCTGTTTGTACTCGCGGCGGACCTCACGAAGATGCAGGTGGTGGCGAACCTGGATGAGTCTGACGTCGGCCGAATCCGCCCCGGTCAACCCGTCTCGTTCCGGGTAGATGCCTACCCCACCGAGACATTCAGAGGGTCGGTGTCCCAGGTGCGCCTCGAGCCAAAGGTGCAGCAGAACGTCGTGACCTATGCCACGGTGATCAATGTGCCTAACGATGGGCTCAAACTAAAGCCGGGAATGACGGCGAACGTGAACATCGAAGTGGCCCGGGCCAACAACACGTTGCGGGTGCCGAACTCGGCCCTGCGTTTCCGTCCAACCGCGGAGATGTTTGCAGCGATCGGGCAGACACCGCCGGATCCGGCCATCCTGCGCGCCGAGGGCGGGCGCAGCAGCGGACGCGGCCAAGGCCCGGGCGCACCGAACATGGCTTCAGATCCAGCGGCGTCGGCTCCAGCGACGCCCCCGACCACGCCGGCGACACCGGCTGTACCGCCGGCAATCGCAGCAGTCGCACCGACAAAGGCGGCACCGTCGCGCCTGGCCAACATGACGCCTGGGCAGCTCGCACAGAAGCGTGAGCGCAGACGTGCGGACGCCGCCGCGCCGGCGGCGTCGAAGGCCAGCGGCGCTACCACCATCGACGCACTCTTTGGCCCCCTGCCGCGCGCTGAATCGCCGGGGCGGGTCTGGATCTACGCCGACCGACAGCTGAGGCCCATTCGTGTGCGGGTCGGAATCAGTGATGGCCAGGTCAGCGAAGTGCTCGACGGCGAACTGCAGGCCGGACAGGAGCTCGTCACAAACCTGGCGACAGCCGCCGCCGCGACGCGGCCGGCGGCCACCAACGCATTCCCGTTCGGCCAACCCCAACGCGGCGGGCCCGGAGGGTTCGGCGGCGGTTTCGGCGGCACTGGAAGCACTGGCGGCAATCGCGGCGGCGGGCGTTAGCCACAACGAAGGACTCTCCATGTCGCCACTGATGACATTTCGGATTGCGACCAAGGCGCTCGGGCGCAACAAGATGCGCACCGGGCTGACAATGCTCGGCATGATCATCGGCGTCTCCGCTGTGATCTCGCTCGTAGCGATGGGGAACGGTGCACAGTCCGTGATCGAGGATCAGATCAGGGGCGCGGGCACCAACATGATCACGGTCAATGCCGGCAACATCTCGCAAGGTGGCGTACGAGGTGGTTCAGGTTCGTCGAGCACCCTGACTGTCGACGACGCGAACGCCATTCGGGAGCAGGTGCCGGGCGTGCAATTTCTCGCCGCCGGCGTGCAGTCGCAGGCGCAGGTCGTGGCCGGCAACCAGAATTGGTTCACACGTATTCAGGGCACGGACGTCGACCTCCCGGACATTCGCTCCTGGGCGCTAAAGACTGGCGCGTTCTTCAGCGCCCAGGACGTCAGCGGTGCAGCCAAGGTGGCGGTGCTCGGCAAGACTGTCAGCGACACGCTCTTTGGCGCGGACGCCGACCCAGTGGGACAGGTGATTCGCATCCGCAATCAACCGTTCAAAGTCATCGGCGTCATGGCTGCCAAGGGTCAGTCGGGCATGGGACCCGACATGGACGACCAGATTCTTGCGCCGTACACCACCATCATGAAGAAGCTGCTCGGCGTCACCTTCATCCGCGACATCACGGTATCGGCGGCGTCAGCGGGTGACACCACCGATGTGGCCGACCGCATCGCCGTGATACTTCGGACACGCCACAAGATCGCCGTCGGCGAGGACGACGACTTCACAGTGCGCACGGCGGAAGAGATCGCCGACATCCGGACGGCGGCCATGGGCACCATGACGACGCTGCTCGCCGGTATCGCCGGCGTGTCGCTGATTGTCGGCGGCATAGGCATCATGAACATCATGCTGGTGTCGGTCACGGAGCGGACCCGCGAGATCGGGTTGCGACTTGCCATTGGTGCCAAGGGACGCGACGTTCTGCTCCAGTTTCTGGTCGAAGCGCTCACGCTGAGCCTCATCGGGGGCGGCATCGGCATTGCCCTCGGCTTCGGTCTCGCCGAGGGCATGTCGCGCTGGATGTCGTGGCCCACCAAGGTGCCGGCCAATGCCGTCGCGATGGCCTTTGGCTTCGCGGCAGCGACCGGAGTGTTCTTCGGTTTCTATCCGGCCCAGAAAGCGTCGCGCCTGGATCCCATCGAGGCGCTGAGATTTGAATGATGGCGACTCCGGGCCGCGGCGCCGTGATCTCCGTCAAGGACATCACCAAGACCTACCTCGTTGGCGAGGTGCAGGTGCGAGCGCTGCGCGGCGTGACCCTCGACGTTCAGTCCGGCGAATTCATCTGCGTCACGGGCGCATCAGGCTCAGGCAAGTCGACCCTCATGCATATCCTGGGATGCCTGGACCGTCCGACCTCCGGGGAGTATCTCCTCGACGGCCAGGATGTGTCGAAGATGTCGAAGGATCAGCTGGCCGAGGTCAGGAACAAGAAGATCGGTTTCGTCTTTCAGGGGTTCAATCTGCTGTCGCGCACGTCCGCGCTCGACAACGTCGAATTACCGCTCCTCTATCAAGGGGGCAAGTCACTGCGCACGGCCGAGCGCCGCGCCCGGGCGATGCAATCGCTCACCGCCGTTGGCCTCAGGGACCGCTTCGACCACCATCCAAATCAACTCTCCGGCGGACAGCAGCAGCGGGTCGCCATCGCGCGCGCACTCGTCACCGAACCCGCCATCCTGCTTGCCGACGAACCAACTGGCAACCTCGACACGCGCACCAGCATCGAAGTGATGGGGATCTTCCAGAAGCTCAACATCGAACGCGGCTTGACCGTGCTGGTGATCACGCACGAGATGGAGATCGCCGAGTACGGCACGCGGATCATCCGATGCCGTGACGGACAGATCGTCTCCGACCACCTGGTCGAACGTCGACGCCTTGCCGACGACGAATTGCGGGCATTGCCGAAAGAAGCCACCGTCGCCTGACGTGACGACGCGCGTGAACGGCAGGCCGCGGCGCGGACGTGACAATTCGGTGACGTTACGAACGGCGCGAGCGCAGGCGCTCTAGCAGGCTTGCCATCGTGAGGCCACTGACAGGGTCGGTAAGTTCAGGCGCGATCTCGGCCAGCGGCTCGAGCACGAACATTCGGCCGCGAAAGCGCGGATGCGGCACCGTTAGCTCCGGCCCCATCAGGACGAGGTCGCCAAACAGCACCAGATCGAGATCGAGCGTGCGAGGGGCGGCCGGAAACGGTCGCTCGCGTCCGGCCTCACGCTCGATGGCGAGCAGGCGCTCGAGCGTCTGCGGTGCATCGAGCGTCGTGCGTGCAAGCACGACCATGTTGAGGAACGGTGGCTGGGCGACCGTGACACCTTCCGGCTCGGTTTCGAAGATGGACGACTGAACGATCGATCCGAACGTCTCGGTGAGGCGGCGGAGTGCGAGCTCAAGATGGGCGCGCCGATTGCCCTGGTTAGACCCAAGGGCAATGGCGCACAGGGTGCGGGTTCTACTCAATCCAGCGGTCGGCCATGACAGTGCCGACGCGAGCGCCTGCGGCCGGCGTGCGAATACCGAGGAGATCCTTGTCGCCGGCCAACGCCTGCTCGAAGAACCGTTTCTGCTCAAGCGTTTCGCCAAGCACAATCCGCAGCATGGCGCGCTGCCTGGCATTCTCGAGGGACTCGACGCGTGCCTTCCATCGATCGACAAACGCCTGGGCGTCGTTGGCGTCTTCCCTCATGACCTGGCGAGCGGCATCCGGCCCTTTGCCGATGTCACGCACGGCAGGAGGTGTCGCCGCCGCCACGTCACCGCCGAGCGCCACGACAGCCTGGCCGATCCAGGAGAGCTGCGTTTCCTCGCGATTGATGACGTATTGGTAGGTGTTGTTGGCGTCGTAGTCGGCAATCTGGCGAGCACCCGCAATGTGGCGCTCCACGGCCGCCAATTTGTCGGTGTAGAACTCACGCAGGAGTGACAGTGCGTCGGTCACGATTTCTGCTTCTCCTTGCAGCTGATACAGACGCGGGTCCACGGAATGGCGTTAAGTCTGGCTGGGGCGATGGGCTCGCCACAGTCACGGCAGGTGCCGTAGGTGCCCTTATCGATACGCACCAGCGCTTCTTCGATAGCGGTCAGAATCTTCGCGTCGGTCTGCTTCAGCTTGAGCGCGATATGGACTTCGTTGTTGCCGCTGGCCTGGTCGGCCATATCACCTTGGCGGGTGTTGTTGTCCATCGACGCCTGAATGGGCTTGATTCCGCTGGTGCCGAGCAGTTCGTCGCGTTTCCTGGCGAGCGCGTCTTTGTAAGTCTTCACCTGCATGGCGTTCCGATACTCCTGCGAGTCTACCGAGGCACGCGTGGCCCATCGAACGAATTTCTGATAATAGCACTTTCGCTCAGGCGGGACCCGCCTCCACCTAGCGGAAGAAGGCGTAGCGCCCGAGGAACAACGCCGCACACACGTACAGCAGGCCGTGAACCTGACGCCGACGGCCGGCCGCCACCTTCAGGAGCACGTAGAAGACCACACCGAAGGCAACGCCTTCAGTGATGCTGAATGCGAGCGGCGTCATCACCAGTGTGAGAAACGCGGGCACGGCCTCGGTGGGGTCGCCCCAGTCCACGCGGCGCAGGCCACCCATCATCAACGTGCCCACCAGAATCAGCGGCGCGGCAATGATTGGATAGAGCGTGGTGTCTCCCACCACAATGCCACCGCCGACCATTCGAACCAGCGGGTGCGCAAACAGCGACACGAGAAACAGCGCCGCCGTCACCAACGCTGAAAGTCCTGTGCGTCCACCCGCGGCCACACCGGTGCCGCTCTCGATATAGGCAGTCACAGTGGACGTGCCAAGCATGGCACCGGCAACCGTGCCCAGCGCATCCGCCAGCAGCGCCTGGCGCGCACGCGGCAACGTGCCGTTCTTGATGAGCCCAGCCTGGCTGCCAATACCGACTAGCGTGCCTACCGAATCAAACAGCGCCAGAAAGAAGAAGACGAAGACCACCGAGGCCATACCGGGCGCAAACGCGCCGAGAATGTCGAGTTTCAACAGGGTCGGTGCCAGCGATGGCGGTGCGGCGAAAACGCCCCGGTAGGTCGCCAGGCCAGCAGGCAGCGCGATGGCGGTGGTTCCGAGCACACCCCACAAAAGAGCCCCTGGTACACGCCTGACCAACAGCACTGCGGTCAGCGCCAGACCGGCCAGTGTCAACAGCACCGGCCCGCTGTGCAGGTTGCCGAGTGTCACCAACGTCCCTGGCGCACCCACGATGATGCCGCCCCACTCGAGACCCACCGTTGCGATAAGCAGGCCGATCCCAGCCGCAATCGCATGCTTGAGAGACTCGGGAATCGCGGCGATCAGGTGCTCGCGCAGGCCGATGCCGGCTGTCAGCACGAACAACGTTCCGGCAATCGCCACGCCGCCAAGCGCCACCGGCCACGGCACCTTCATCGCGAGCACGACGGTATAGGCGAAGAAGAAGTTGTGCCCCATCGCCGGCGCGACGGCAATGGGATAGTTCGCCATCAGCGCCATAAGTGTCGTGGCAAAGGCCGTGGCCAGACAGGTCGCCACCAGCACCGCGCCGCCGTCCATGCCTGCCGCCCCAAGCACGGCTGGCTGCACGAAGACGATGTAGGACATCGCCAGAAATGTCGTCACGCCCGCGAGCACTTCGGTGCGGATGTTGGTGCCCTGCCCGGTGAGATCGAACCGACGGTCGAGCGCAGTCATCGCCTGACTACTCCGAGCGCAGCGTCGCCAGGGGCTTGTTGCGCAACACGTCGAGGCTCGACGCGACGCCGATGGCCGCGACCATGAACGCCGTCACACCGACACTCATCAGGTGCTCGCCCAGGAACGGCCGCCACGGAATATCCAGCGCGTACCGACTCACGCCCCACGTCAGCGCCACGGCGCCCAGCGAGCCGACCGTGCCGGACAGCATGCCAAGGACGCCGTACTCGAACAGCAGCATCGTCCCGATTGTCGTGGTGGTAGCACCGAGCGTCTTGAAAATCGCGGCCTCGTAGACCCGCTGGAACTTGGTCATCGCCACTGCGCCTACCAGAATCAGTGCGCCGCTAAACAGCACCAGGCCTCCAACCACGGAGATCGCCAACGTCACCTTCGACATGACATCCCGCACCGTGATCAGAATCTCGCGAAAGTCGATGACAGAGACATTCGGAAACTGCTCGACGAGGTCGTGCTGAAAACGCGCCCGTGCTTGCACATCGCTCGGTCCCTTGAGTGGTGCAATGAAGGTGTGTGGCGCATCATCGAGGACGCCTGGACGAAACACGAACATGAACCCGCCCGCCCGCGAATCGCGGAAGTCGACTTGCCGAACGCTCGAGACTTTGGCATTGACGACCCGGCCCAGAATGTCGAACCGAACCGTGTCTCCGACGTTGATCTGAAAGCGCTCGTGTAGGCCGCGTTCGATCGACACCTCAGCCTCAGACGACGGCCCATCCCAGAACTGCCCTTCGACAATCTGCTCGTTTGGCTCAAGTCCTACTCGATACGTCACCGTGTACTCACGCGCCAGCGACCCACGTGCACGGACATCCTCGAGGTTCTCGATCGTCGTTTCTCGGCCGCTAATCCCGGTGACCCTGGCGCGCAGGACCGGGATGAGGCGGAAGTTGCCTGCCGAACGCGTGGGGGCCCGGAGAAACGTGGCCATCGGCCCGGACTGCTGTGGCTGCACATCCAACAGAAACATGTCAGGCGAGTTCTCGGCCGACTGCAACGAGAACTCCTCGAGCAGACTCGACTGCAGGGACCGAACCCCCACGATGAAGAAGGCGCCAAGGCCCACCGCCAACAGAATGACACGCGTCTGGTTACCTGGACGCGACAGGTGCAACACGGCGTGGCGCAACGGAAACAACGGCGCCTGCGCGAGTGGCGCAATGGCCTTCACCAGCACACGGCCGGCGCCGATGAGCACCATTGCCAGCGCGGCAAAGCCGGTGCAGACCGCGACGCCGATACTGAGCGACGAGGCCTGCCACGCAGTCAGTGCGATGAGACCGACCGACACCAGCACCGCAGCGGTGATCTTGGTCCAGTCACGCGCCGGCACCTTGGCGTCGTCCCTCAGCAGCAATGACGGTTTGACGTCGCGCACCTGCAGCAACGGCACCACGGAAAACAGCAACGACACCAGCACGCCGATGCCGATGCCCTGAGCCGCAGCGCTAAGCGTCACCCCGTAGTGCACCTCGGTCAGCAGCGACGACGGCGCGCTCTGGACAGCGTAGGGAATGGCGGCGATCGCCAGCCGCGCCAGGCCCACCCCGAGGACGCTGCCGGCCAACCCCAGCGTCATCACCTGCAGCATGTAGATTGTGATGATCTGCCAGCTCGTGCCACCGAGGCACTTCAGCACCGCAATGCTGTGCATCTTTTGCAGGACGAACACGCGCGTCACGCTCGACACGGCGATACCGCCCAGAATCACGATCACAAGGCCGACCAGGCTCAGGTAGTTCTCGGCCCGCTCGAAGTCCTTGCCGATCTCGTCGTCGGTCCCGCGGAACGACCGAGTATTGATGAACTGATCCTTGAAGTCAGACCGAAGCGCCTTCACGACGGCGTCGATGACGTGCTCAGGCATCCGCACCAGCACAACCCGACGGACTCGACTGCCAAACGTTAGCAGCCCAGTGTCTGGAAGATCTGCGTAGTCGACCAGTACCCGTGGTCCGAGACTGAAATCTCCGACGCGACGTCCGGGCTCGTTGCGGATGACGCCTCGGATGGTAAACGGCACGCGGCCGATCACGATCTCGTCGCCCACGGCAATGCCAAGCGCTGTCAGGAGTTCCGGCCGCACCAATGCGCCGCGATGAGCCAGCAGGGCGTGCGAGTAGACCTGGCCACCGTCCAGTTCGAGCGTACCGTAGAGCGGAAACGCCTGCTCCACCGCCCGAAGCTCGACCATCCGCGACACGCGCTTGCTTTCGTCGGCTGGGCGCACCATCGTCGGCGTTTCGACGCTGTCGGTTCGCGTCGTGATGCCCGCCTCGCGGAGTCGACGGTCGATGGCGTGGCGCGCCCCGGGTGTCCACTCGCGATTGGTTGAGATGATGACATCAGCGGCGATCAGCGACTTCGCTTCCTGGCGGAACACATCGCGAACGCTTTGGATCACAGAACGGAGCGCCACGATGGCGCCCACGCCCACGGCAATGCAAATGAAGAAGAACAGGAGACGGCGCCACGATGAGCGTGTCTCGCGCACCGCCATACGCAGAACAAACATCTAGACCACCCTGCCGTCGCGCATCCTGATGCAGACGTCGGCCAGCGCCGCCAGTTCCTTGTCGTGCGTGACCAGCACCAATGTGGTGTTCCGCGTACGGTGGATCGAGGTCAGCAATTCCATGATGAGTCGACCGTTCTCGCTATCAAGATTCCCGGTCGGCTCATCGGCCAACAAGATGGGCGGAACGTTGGCGAGTGCTCTCGCCAGCGCGACCCGCTGCTGTTCCCCGCCTGACAACTGCGACGGATAGTGATGGGCGCGCCCGGTCAGCCCCACGTCCTCGAGCAGGGCATGCGCCCGCGTGCCAGCGTCGGCCCGCCCGCGAAGTTCCATCGGGACGGCGACGTTTTCATACGCCGTGAGCGACGGAATCAGGTGGAAGAACTGAAAGACGAAACCGATCTTCTGGCCACGAAGCCTGGCGAGTTCGTCCTCGCTAAGCGTGGTGATGTCGACGCCGTCGATCACGACTGCCCCAGTGGTCGGCGAATCGAGCCCGGCAAGAAGACCAAGCAGCGTCGACTTTCCGCTGCCCGATGGCCCGACGACGGCAACAAACTGCCCGCGGGGAATCGTCGTGGTGAGGGGATGCAGAATCGTCAGCAGTTCAGTGCCGCTGGTGACAGTCTTCGAAACATTGCGCAGTTCGATCATGGGGCGGTCAGCAGGGGCCGGAGGATCGCCCAGACGTTATTCGCGATAATTCGCGCGCCTTCGGCGGTGGGGTGGATGCCGTCCGGTTGGTTCAGTGATTCGACACCGGCAACATCCTGGAGCAGAAACGGTACGAGTGGAATACCGTAACGCTTCGCCAGATCGGGGTAGACCTGGTGAAACGCGACCGTGTAGTCACGCCCGAAATTCGGGGGCGCCTCCATGCCAACCAGGAGCACGCGAATGCGCCGAGCTTGCGCACGCTCAATAATGGTCGATAGATTCCGCTGTAACTCGGCAAGCGGCAGGCCTCGCAAGGCGTCGTTGCCGCCGAGCGCAACGATGAGAATGCGGGGGTTGTCGCCAAGCGCCCACTCGAGCCGGCTGAGCCCGCCTGCTGAGGTATCGCCAGACACTCCCGCGGCCGACACTTCAAACGGCAGTGCTGCGGCGTCGATCCTTTCCTGAAGTCGTGCCGGGTAGGCCTCGCCTTGGTCGAGACCGAGGCCGGCGGTTAGGCTGTCGCCGAGAATGACAATTCGGTGCCGTGCGGGTACCGCTGGCCCTGTTCCTGGCGACACCACCGCGGTCTGGGGAGGCGCCGCCGCGGGCACGGGCTCCTTCGAGCCACGGCAGCCCATCGCCAGTGCCAGTGCGACACACAAAAACGAGACGCGAACCCGGACCTCAGCGAGCAGCGTCGGCTCCTTCAAAGCTGCGGGCCATACAGTATTCTACCGCCATGCATCGTGCCCATCTTCGCAGTGGATTTCGCCTTCACGCAGGCCCGCTCGACGCGGCCTTCCATGCCGCCAGCGACCGCGCAGCTCACGCCGCCTCAGGGCTATGGCGGCACGACCCCTCCACGTGGGGCCTCGACCCTGGCGTCCAAGCCAGGATCGCCAATCGCCTTGGCTGGTTGGCGTCGCCGGCCCTTATGAAAGCGAGCGCCAGTCGTATCGTCGCGATGGCCGATGCAGTGCGCCGTGATGGCATCGAAGACGTCGTGCTGCTCGGTATGGGCGGTTCGAGTCTTGCCCCCGAGGTATTGCGCTCAGTCATTGGCATCACACCGGGATTTCCCCGCTTGCACATGCTCGACTCGACCGACCCTGCGGCAATTCGCGCGGTGACCACGACGCCCAAGCGCACGCTGTATCTGCTCGCCAGCAAGTCGGGGACGACGATCGAGCCGAACTCCCTCGCCTCGCATTTCCGTGACGGGCTCGAGCGCGCCGGCGTTCCGCACTGGGGCGCACATTTCATCGCCATCACGGATCCGGGCACGGCGCTGGCCGATCGGGCTCGGGTGGAACAGTTCCGCGACGTGTTCATCAACCCGGCCGACATCGGTGGGCGCTACTCCGCCCTGTCATTCTTCGGCCTCGTGCCGGCTGCGCTGATGGGTCAAGACGTCACGGAGATCGTCGACTGGGGCCTGGCGATGCTCGAGGAGGCGAGGACCGACGCCCCTCTCCAAGAGAACGGTGCGGTCGCGCTCGGCGCCCTCATGGGCGCCGGCGCGAAAGCCGGTCGAGACAAACTGACCCTGATCGTCCCACCGCCCCTCGAACCGTTCGGGCTCTGGGTCGAACAGCTGGTCGCCGAAAGCACAGGCAAACAAGGCGTCGGCGTGGTGCCCATTGCCGGCGAGACGCTCGGCGATCCTTCGGTCTACGGTGCGGACCGTGTGTTTGTTCGTCTTCGTACGTCGAACGACGACGAGGTCAGCCGAGACACCGCCTTCAGCGCCCTCTCGGCGTGGCCATCCGCCACGATCGCGTTTCCCAAGGCGGAGGCACTTGGCGCCGAATTCATGCGCTGGGAAATCGCGACCGCGATTGCCGGTGCGATTCTGGACATCAACCCCTTCGACGAACCGAACGTGCAACAGGCCAAGGACGCCACCAAGGTGCTACTGGATGCGCACGCGCGCGCGGGACACTTCCCTCGCGCCGTCGTCGACCACTCCGCTGCTGGCACCACCTACACCTTGACCACCGCCGCGCGCACGCCGTTGCGAACCGGCGGGGCGACGTCCTTCCTATCACTCCTCGAGACCGGCGACTACCTCGCGCTGCTGGCCTATCTGGGCCCGGACGTGGCGTTGGCCGACAGCCTCTTCCGCTTCCGCATGGCAGTCCGCGACCGGGCGCACTCGGCCACAATGGTCGGCTACGGCCCACGCTACCTCCACTCCACCGGCCAGCTTCACAAAGGCGGCGCCAACAACGGCGTCTTCATCATCGTTACGGCCGACGCCGTCCTTGACCTGCCGATCCCAGACCAGCCATTCTCATTCGGCACGCTCGAAGCGGCACAAGGGCGCGGGGATTTCGCCTCGCTCGAAGCGACCGGACGGCGCGGCCTGCACATTCACCTGCAGACTCCCAGTGCGGCGACACTCGATGCCGCGCTGCGGCCATTACTCGACCACCTGGCCCGGGGCTAGCCTCGGGCTTTTCGGACGGAGTATCGACATGCAGCTTGGCTTTGTCGGCCTGGGCAAGATGGGGCTCAACATGGTGACCCGCCTCATCCAGGGTGGCCACGAGATAGTGGCATTCGATCGCAACGCCGAGGTCGTCGCCAAGGCCGAAACCATTGGCGCGACCGGTGTGCGGAGTCTGGACGCACTGGTGGCCACGTTGCAGGGTCCGCGCGCGGTCTGGGTGATGGTACCGTCCGGTGATCCTACGGAACAGACGGTGGTTGCCCTGTCGACGCTGCTCGGGAACGGCGACGTCATCATCGACGGCGGCAACACGCACTTCCACGACGATGTGCGACGGGCCGATGCGCTGAAGGCGTCTGGCATCGAGTATGTCGACGCAGGCACCAGCGG
>JBEBGG010000092.1:0-13441 GCA_040081555.1 Vicinamibacterales bacterium | reverse complement strand
CAGGTGCGCTCGAACCTGTTCGGCGTGGTGTACGTGCTCGACGAGCCATCCGCGGGCCTGCATCCGCGGGATGCGGAAGCCCTGCTCCGGGCGCTCGACCGGCTGAAGGCCTCGGGCAATTCGCTCTTCGTGATCGAGCACGAGATCGACGTCATACGCCACGCCGACTGGCTCGTGGACATCGGTCCTGGCGCCGGTGCCGACGGCGGTCGCGTGCTCTACAGTGGCACACCCGATTCCCTGAGCCAGGCGACGAATTCAGCGACCGCGCCGTTTCTCGCCGGCACCGTTCCGCTGAAGACCCGCGCACCTCGCACGTTCGACGCGTGGCTGCGTATCGAAGGCGTCACCAGGAACAACCTGCGCAACCAGTCGGCCGCATTTCCCGTCGGCGCGGTGACGACGGTGACCGGCGTCTCGGGATCCGGCAAGTCGAGTCTGGTCAGTCAGGCGCTGGTGCATCTCGTGACCAGACACCTGGGACATCGCGAATCCGAAACAACTGACGACGAGCCGCAACGTCTCGAGCTGACCGCGTCCACACCGACGACAGGTCGCATCAGCGAAGGCGCAGCGCGGGTGGCCCGGCTGGTCTGTGTGGATCAGAAGCCGATCGGACGGACCCCGCGTTCGAACCTTGCCACCTACACCGGGTTGTTCGATCGCGTCCGCACGCTCTTTGCGGCGACGCCCGAAGCCCGCAGCCGCCGGTACGACGCCGGGCGCTTCTCGTTCAACGTCCGCAAGGGACGCTGTGAGCATTGCCAGGGCGAAGGGTTCGTGATGATCGAGTTGTTGTTCCTGCCAAGCGTCTACGCGCCCTGCTCCGTCTGCCACGGCTCGCGCTACAACGACAAGACGCTGGACATCCGGTACCGCGGCAAGCACATCGCCGAGGTGCTGGCGCTCACCGTCGACGAGGCCGCAGCGTTCTTCGCGGACGATGTCGTTCGGCGATCGCTGACGGCGCTGCAGGACGTCGGCGTCGGGTATCTGCGGCTCGGCCAACCCGCCACCGAACTCTCCGGTGGCGAGGCCCAGCGCATCAAGCTCGCCACTGAACTGCAACGCGCCCAGCGGGGCGACACGCTTTACGTGCTCGACGAACCGACCACCGGGTTGCATCCCGCCGACGTCGAGAAGCTGATCGACCAGTTGCATCACCTCGCCGGCGCCGGCAACACCGTGGTCGTCGTCGAACATGACATGCGGGTGGTCGCGGCGAGCGACTGGGTGGTCGACATCGGTCCGGGGGCCGGTGACGAGGGCGGCCGGACCGTCGCGGTGGGACCACCCGGCGATGTCGCCCGAGCAAATGGCAGTGTGACCGCGCCCTATCTGGCGGCGTTGCTGGCCGATCACGCGTGAACCCCTGCGTCGTGAACGTGAGCGTCCGCCGATGGTTCGCGGCGACCGATAGGCCACACACCCGGTTGGTCAGTAGAATGACGCGACCGGACACGTATGACCGACGACGATCCGAAGCTGGTGGCAGACGACCTGGCAGCGCAGGTGTATCGGGACCTGCGGCGCATCGCCGGTGCGTACATGCGCCGCGAGCGACCGGGGCAGACCCTCCAGCCGACGGCCCTCGTGCACGAGGCCTACATCAGACTCACGGGCGCCGGAGCGCCCTGGGTCGACCGCCGACACTTCGTGGGCATCGCGGCACGATCGATGCGCCAGATCCTGGTCGAGAGGGCCAGGGCCAGGGGCGCTCTGAAGCGATGGGGGGCGCTCGAGCGCGTGTCGCTCGTGAAGGCACTGGCGGTGTCAGCCGACGTCGCGGTCGACCTGTTGCCCGCGCTCGACGAGGCGCTGACACGCCTGGAACAGGTCGATCCCGAGCAGGCCCGTATCATCGAGCTGCGCTTCTTCGCCGGGCTGACCGTCGAAGAGGCGGCCGACACGCTCGGCATGTCGCCGGCGACGCTGAAGCGGCGCTGGAGCCTTGCCCGTGCCTGGCTGTTTCGTGAGCTCAGCGCGGAGGCGTCGTGACGAGGCGGGCCCATTCGACGATGACCCCGTCGCAGTGGCAACGGGTTCGCGCGATCTTCGAGGCGCTGGTGGACCTCGACTCGACAGAGGCACGGCAGCGGCTTGACGCGGACGCCGGTGACGACGACGCGGTTCGGGCGGAGGTGCTGTCGCTGCTCGACCATCACTCACGCGCCGGGACGTTTCTGGCCGAGGCGGTGCCACTCGAGTCGCCAGGCCTGACCGGCGGTCTCGAGCCTGGCGACACGGTCGGGCCCTACGTCATCGTTCGAGCGATCGGACGCGGCGGCATGGGTGATGTCTCTCTCGCGACCGACACGCGCCTCCAGCGCCAGGTGTGCCTGAAGGCGGTGCGAAGCGACCTGGCTGGGGATCCGCGGTTCCGCCACCGGCTGACGCGCGAGGCCCGGCTGGCGGGGTCGCTGAATCATCCCGGCATCTGCGCGGTGTACGCACTCGAGGAGATCGAGGGCCAACTCTATCTCGTCAGCGAATTCGTCGAGGGGCGCACCTTGCGTGACGAGATCGCCGAGCAACGCCTGCCCACGGCGGCAGAGGTCGTGACCACCTGTCGCGAGGTGGCAGAGGCCCTGGCCGCTGCGCACGGCAAGGGGATCGCGCACCGCGACCTCAAGCCCGAGAACGTGATGCGCGACTCGGGCGGTCGCATCAGGATTCTCGATTTCGGACTCGCGCGCCCCGATGGCGAGCTGGGGCCGTCTGGCGCGGGGATGACGGAGCCGGGTGTCCTGATCGGCACGCCGGCCTACATGGCGCCCGAGCAGGTCAACGGCGGGCCGGTCGACCGGCGCACCGACCTCTTCGCGCTGGGCGTGCTGATCTACGAATACGCGACGGGTGTGCACCCGTTCGCGTCGTCCACGCCGCTGGCCACGGCCGCCCGCATCCTCGAGCATGTCGCGGAGCCGCTCGAGCGGCGACGACCAGATCTGCCGCCCGGCCTCGCAGTCGTCGTCGGGCGCTGCCTGCGGAAGGAGCCGGTCGAACGATTCGAGTCGGTCGACGCGCTCCTCGCCGCGCTGGGGAGTCCCCAGCCCGGGGCTGTCGCGGTGCCGCAGCGGCGTTGGTGGCGGAGGCATCAGCTCGCCCTCGGTGGGCTGTACTTCGTCGCCTGCGTCGCCGCCTGGACTGTGCGCGGGTGGGAGCCGTCGCTCGCGGGGCGCTGGGCGTTCGTCCTGACCTCGGTGCTCGCGGCCGTCTGCGGCGTCGTACGCGGACATCTGCTCTTCACCGACCGGTTCCATCCCGACCGCCTCATCGCCGAGGCGCGCAGGACCAGCCGCGTGCTGCAGGGCTTCGACCTGGGGATCGCCCTCACGGTGCTCGGCGCGGCAAGCCTCGTCGTCGACGTCCATCCCGTTCCCGGTGTGCTGATCATGGGACTCGCCGCCGGCATCGGCGCCGCCGCCATCGATCCGCGGGGTTGAGCCGGTTTACCGGCGTTCTGCGCATTCCCTGGTGGAGGTGCAGATATGTCGAATGTTCAAGGCTCGCATCGTCGCGACAACCGCAGCGTACTGGCCGGTTCGGAGCGGCGGCTGCTGATTGCGATCGCCCGGCGGCTTCCGCCGCAGATCTCTTCGGATCACCTGAGTCTCGTGGCCCTGACCGCGATGGTGGTGGCGGGCGCAGGATTTGCCGCCATGCGCGTCACCCCGTGGGGAGCAGCGGTCGTGGCCGGTGCGCTGGCCGCCAACTGGTTCGGTGACAGCCTCGACGGCACGCTGGCCAGGGTCCGCGGGCACGAGCGACCGCGCTTCGGCTACTACGTCGATCACGCGATCGACCTGGCTGGCACCGTGGCCCTCTTCGTCGGCCTGGCCTGCTCGACCCTGATCAGTCCGCTGATCTCGGTCGCCGTGCTCGCGGGGTACCTGCTGGTGTGCGCCGAGGTCTACCTCGCGACACATGCCGTCGGGGTGTTTCGCATGTCGAACCTGGGCGTCGGCCCGACCGAATTGCGGTTGCTGCTCATCACGGGAGCCTGGTTCGCGGCGGTGCATCCTGCCGTGTACGTTCCAGGGCTTGGCGCGATACGGCTGTTCGACATCGGCGGCGCCGTCGCGCTGGTCGGTTTTGTGGGCGTCTTCACGACCTCGGCGCTGCGTCAAACGCGGCACCTGTACCGGCTCGAGCCCATTCCTGCCACGCCGGTGCCGACTCTGAGCCGAACTGCCCAACCATCGCCCGGATCCGCGCAGGGAGGGTGGGCATGACGACCGCTGCCATGATGGCGGCCGGACTCGCCGCCGGCCTGCACGGCGCCCTTTACGGCGCCTACAAAGACTCACCGCACGAATCGTTCCTGCCCCGTCGCTTCGCCCGCGAGATCGTCATCGCGCTTGGCGTGACGGCAGGTCTGGCGCTCAGCTGGGTTGGCTCGGCGGCGTACCAGGAGTCGGCGTTCGTCATCTACCTGTCGGTGTTCGCCCTGACGCGCACGGCAACGGAGTTCTGGAAGCTGTTCGTGCGGGTCGAGCCGCAGAGCGAGTACCGCATTCCCACGCAGATTCACTGGTGCTCGACGGTCATTCACAACCGGTTCGTACGTCTGGCCCTCGGCATCGGCTTCCTGGCCTCCATCTACGGCATCTACGAACTGGGCAAGACTATCCCGGTGTCGTGGCCGGCACCCCTGCGCGGCATGCTCGTGGGCCTCAGCATCGGCGTGGCCGAGGCTCTCGCGGGTGGCTACAAGGACGGCTCGGTCGAAGGGTTCTCGTGGCGCAAGTTCGCCAAGAGCCCCGTGTTCGGCACACTCGGCGGCCTCATCGCGTCTGGACACACGATGCATCCGGCCTTTCTGCTGCTCGCGGCCATCGGCAGCATGCGGATGTTCCTGGAGCTGCTGTTCAAGATGCTCGTGCGCGACTACGCGCCTGGAAAGTTCCGGTCGATGACCGGGCCCTTCACGGAGTGGATGGTGCGACGGCAGTACTTCGTCGTGCCGTATGCGGTCACCTGGCTTCTCTACGTGGCGCTCTGCAGCCACCCCGACTGGTAGGCCGGTCATGGCAGCACCCCTGTGGACGGTCGCGGCCGGGTACTACGGAGCGGCGGTGGTCAGCGCCGTGGCGCCCTGGGTCAACGGCGAGGTGCTGATGCTGTCGGCGGTGCCGCTGGCCGGGTCGCGAACGCGGCTGGCGGCGCTGGTGATCGCGGTGTCGGCCGGACAGATGACCGGCAAGACGATCGCCTACTGGCTGTCGCGGCGGTCGACCCGCGCGCGTTCACCACGGTTGCAGCGCGCGCTTGACCGCTGGCAGGCGCGGTTCGAGGCTCGCCCCTGGGCCGCCCTGGCGACGACCTTCGTCAGCGCGCTCGTCGGCATTCCTCCCTTTTTCATCGTCTCGATGCTGGCCGGCACGCTCCGGGTGGCATTCGGGCAGTTCCTGGCCGTCGGTACCGTCGGGCGCCTCATACATTTCGCGCTCGTGGCGTTCGTGCCCGAGCTGCTCTGGAGGACATCGTGAAGATCACGCTCAAGGTTGTACTCGCCGCCGCTCTCTACCTCGTGCTGCTGCACGCCGTGTCGCCGCGTCACGGGGTGTCGGTGCTCTACGCCGAATCAGCACGTCGCGCGGCATCGCCCGATGGCGACGCCTTCGTCGAACGCTTCCTGCAGTCGGATCGCCCGGCGCTGACGAGCTACCGTGCGCGAAGACGGCTGCAGGCCGAAACCATGGGCGGAAGGATGCGGGCGGTGCTTGATGCGTGGACCTATATCGACGCCGAGGGGCGCCTGCAATTCGATGTCATCGCCGAGGAAGGATCCGGGCTGATTCGCGATCGTGTGCTGCGTCAGGCGCTGCTGACCGAGCAGGACAATTACAACCGGCGTGAGGTGAGGCGCGTCGAACTGAACCGCGACAACTACGACTTCACCATGGGCGCCTCGGCCGGCGACCTCGTCGCAATCGAGATGCAGCCGCGGCGTATCAGCCCGATGCTGCTGACCGGCACGGTGGCCGTCACGCGCCGCGATGGTGACCTGGTGCGCATCGACGGCACCCCGTCGGAGCTGCCGTCATGGTGGACCAGGCGCGTCGACATCGTGCGCCGCTACACCCGCATCGAGGGGGTCAGGGTGCCAATCGAGATGTCGTCCAGAGCCGACGTTCGCATCGCGGGCGAGTCGACCTTCACGATGACCTACGCCTACACGATGATCAACGGCAGGGCGCTTCGGGAGTGACGCCGTCGCCGCAAGCGCAGCGAGCGGTTAGCGAAGGGTTGGTGGAGGCGGCGTCAGTTGAACTCGAGTCTGACGATGTCTTGGTCACTTCACAGAATCAATAAATATGCTGGTCAATATGTGAACTAGGAACCACGTTGTCCATTGAAGAGCCGCGACATCCGACTTAGGATGTGGGGCGAGATGATGGACAAAACGCTAGACACGCGGCGTATCAAGGTTGGCAAGCCGCACGGCGCTCACCCAGATCGCCGACTCACTGCAGTCCAGGTCCGCAACACGAAGAAGCCAGGACGGTACGCCGACGGCAACGGCCTGTACCTCTTCGTCGACGACTCCGGCGCCAAGCGCTGGGTGCTCCGCACGGTCGTGCACGGCAAGCGGCGTGACATCGGTCTCGGCTCCCTCAAGCTCATTTCTCTTGCCGAGGCTCGAGAAGCTGCTGTCGACCTCCGCCGTCGCGCACGTTCGGGAGGTGATCCACTTGCCGACCGGCGTCGGGCTCGAATCGCGATCCCGACGTTCAAAGACGCCGCTACGAGAGTCCACGCTTCACTCGCCGCCACGTTCAGAAACCCAAAGCACAAGCGCGACTGGATCAGCTCCCTCGAGATGTACGCGTTCCCGCAATTCGGAGAGCGCCGTGTCGACACCCTCACACCGGCAGACGTTCTGAAAGCACTTGAACAGGTCTGGCTTGCGCGCCCCGAAACGGCTCGCCGAGTGCGTCAGAGAATCCGGGCGGTCTTCGATTGGGCCAAAGCCTCAGGGTTCCGCCCTGGAGACAATCCCGTGGACGGCGTTACTCGTGTCTTGCCTCGACACACGAAAGCGCAAGAGCACCATGCGGCTCTGCCCTACGGTGAGGTGCCAGCGTTTATCGCGACACTGCGGTCCAGCGCCGCAGGCGAGCCGACGAAGCTGGCGTTCGAGTTCCTCATCCTCACAGCGGCGCGTACCAGTGAGGTTATTGGCGCTCAGTGGGATGAAATCGATCTGGACTCCAAGACGTGGATAGTTCCCGCTGAGCGCATCAAAGCAGGCCGCGAACACCGCGTCCCGCTTTCAGGTCGTTGCGTCGAAATCCTGAAGCGGGCGATAGAAATTCGCGACGGTGGCCCGTACGTCTTCCCGGGCCGACACCGTGGGAAGGCGCTCTCGAACACTGTCTTCTTGATGCTCCTCCGCCGACTCGGACGCGGCGATATCACCGGACACGGTTTCAGGAGCGCGTTCCGCGACTGGGCGGATGAGCGCACGCACTTCTCACGCTCGGTCTGCGAAGCAGCCCTAGCGCATGTCGTACGCGACAGAACAGAAGCCGCGTACTTCCGAAGCGACCTGCTCGACCAGCGCAGGCAGTTGATGGACACCTGGGCAGCGTTCGCCACCACGAAGCCCGCCAAGGTTGTCACGCTGAGGGCCTAAGCGATGGCGAAGCGCCTAAAACCAAAGGGCGTGTTCTGGCTCGATGGGCCGGAAGCTCAGGTGCTCTGGGGCCGATTCGAAAAGGACCTGGCCGAACTCGCGAGGGAATTCAACATCGCACTCGACAGGGGCGACTCCATAGAACACGCGGGCCGGCACTTGATGAAGCACATTTGCCAGCTCGTTTGCGTTCGATACAAGCAGCTAGGCCAGGTCCTTCGGCAGCCGAGCAAGAAGGGCCGCCCGAAACGGCTTAGCATTCCCAGAAGGCGGGGCCGGCCAGGACGACCGGATGGGGGCGGCAAGGAACTGCTGACGCTTGTTGAGGACAAACGGTTAGAGGCCATGAGCGCGGGGCGGCGCCGAGTCTCGGACCGGGTGATGTTGGCCGAATTGCTCTACCAGCACGCTCCGAAGGCAGACAGGACCGCAATGGACCGCTGGCTTCAGCGGTACAAGTCCGACGAGACCCTTACACCAGAATCAGCAATCGTCGGCGCGGCCGAGGCTGTGGTGGGCCCACACTTCCGATACCTCCGCCAGCGGCTTGCCCGAACTCGTCGCTCCACCCGCCACGCCTGATTTTCCACCCCCTTTTTCAGCAACACCGTCCCGCGTCCTAATGACTCCACCGAACGCTAAGTGGAGCCTAAGATGCGCCCCGAGTCCAGCCTGCACCATACGAGTCTCGACGTCTTGCCAGAGGTCGGATTTGTCCGCCTTCCGCAGATTCTTCGAGTTCTTCCGATCGGTAAGTCCACGTGGTGGGCTGGAGTTCGGATCGGCAAGTTCCCGGCTCCCATCAAGCTCGGTGCGCGTGTTTCTGTCTGGCGGGTGCAGGACATTCGCGCGCTGTTGATCTCCGTCGGGGCGTCGTCTGACCCCGACTGATCACGCAGCACCAGCCCGAGGGTTAAGACCACCCCCGTGGCCACAGCGTATATGAACGAGCGCCTCACCGCGGTTGGTGAGGCGATGCAGTGAAGGACGGACTTCGGTTGAGCGGGGTAAACCAGCGGGCAACCAGGTCAGAAGCAAAGGCGCGCCACCCGGGACTGCAGAGCGCGCAGCGTGAGAGCGAGATCGTCGGTGCGCAGCAGTGGTGCCGGTGCAGCCGGTGAAATCCGACGAAGCGTGGGCGGCTGTCACTGACCCACGCCCGATGACTCGGCCTGTTCCTTAAGAGCATGTCATCGGCAAAGCCTCCCATGGGAGAGCTTTGCCGAAAACCCGAACCTGAAGCCTAAGAGCATGTAGATGGAAGAACGACTACCGAACGGTACAGACCCTGATACCCGGCAATTGCTAGTAGCCGGTGGACGAGTGAGTCCCGGCTTTCTGTCGCCACCGCGACGCTACTTGAGCAACATTGACAGGGGCGACGGTCAGAACTGGGCCATGACGATAGTCAGGGCTGTGTCCAGGGGCGTGTTCGCGTGACGGCTTTCAACACTAACCGCGATGTTATTGCGGAGAGCCGTCACGAGCCGCCGTCCCCAGCGAGTCCCTCGCGGCCCGAGCGCATTCGGCTCCTGACGGACGCGCAAGCGGACGCGTCGCAATGCGGCATCTGCGGCTTCCCGCTGCCCTCGGGCACTGCGATCGTCAAGGTCACGGTGTGCCTCGGCCGGTCGATGTTCGGTGGCAACCTCAGACGGCTCGCGCCATGCTGCTCGGCTTGTGCGCCGTTGTGGGCGAAACGGCGAAACGGACGGCCCTGCGTTAGTTGCGGAAGGACCGTCATAGAGCAATACGAATCCACGACGGCCTACTGCTCGCTTCGATGCCAGCAGGCGTGGCGACGAGCCACAAGAATCGCAGCAAAGCCGCAGCGCCTACCTGTCGTCTGTGCCCAGTGTTCAAAGCCGTTCGAGCCCAAACGCAAAGACGCGGTGGTCTGCAGCGCAGCCTGTCGGCAGCGAGCCTATCGCCACCGGCGAGAAGGACTAGGCCAAGAACCCTCATTCGACGCCAACACGCCGACGGGACGGATCGACATGTACTGCAGACACTGCGCGTGCTGGTGGCATCGTTACGACTCGCACTGTATTGAACGCGACAAATGCGCGATCTGCGAGTCCGTTCTCGACGTTCGCCCAATCACTGGGCCGAGCCAGCTTCTCCGGCCCGGCATGTATGCACAGTGGTGATGCGTTCGCGTCGCCCTCCGGGCAAGAAACGGAAGCAACACTCGAGGGAGCTCACGCCGCGCGAGGCCTTGTTCGTCATCAAGGTCCTCGAACTTGAGAACCAGACCGAAGCCTATCTGCGGGCGGGCTATCGGTGTTCCCGGCGAACTGCGCGCGTAAACGCCGCTCGTCTGCTAACAAAGGCTAGCGTGCAGACTGCGCTGGCTATTGCACGGCTGGACAGGCTGAAGGCGGCCGAGATGACGGCGGACGACGCCATGCGCCGCCTTTCTGTGCTCGCGAGAGCTGATATCCGACGACTATTCGGTTCCGACGACCAACTCTTGCCGCCGGGCCTCTGGCCCGAGGACATCGCCCAGTGTGTGAAGTCGATCCGTCAGCGGTCATGGGGCATTGAAGTGCTCCTGCACGACAAACTACGTGCACTCGAACTCATCGCCACCGCGGGTGGTCGCATTCGCGGGCGTCACGAACACCACCACGTCTTCGACCATGCTGCTTACCTCATGGACGTGCCGCCACCGGGCGACGACAGGTGAGCTGCAACACAACAACTATTTGTGAGGAGGCCACCATGACAACCACCAGATTGACTATCAAGAGCGCCTGGTATCGGCAAGATCCGCTAGATGGCATGAGCGAATCGGACAAGAAGGAGCACTACAAAGGCAAGCGGGCCCGCAGACGGGCCCCTGTTACAGGGGCCGTTCCTTTCGGCCTGGAAATCGAAGTACTGCTCGAGCATTACTACATGCGCTTCCTCGATGACGAGTGGGAGAGCTGGCTCGGAATCGGAATCGGCTGGGCTGAGCAGAAAGAGCGATATGAGGAGTACGACAGGCGCCGTGCGCTGGAACGGCTCATCGACGAAAACGACGTCGAAGATGTCTTCGAGTCAGCGGTCAAACAGTATTCGAAGCATGTGCCACCGGCAATCTGGAAGGCATTCGTTCACCAGGAGGAAGCGCCGGAAGAGGCTGAGTACGGGAACACGCGCTTCATCCAGATCAGCGTAGCTGACTTGATGCCACCGGAGTCACTCAAGGCGGAGACCACGGAACCCTCTAGTTAAGAGGCTTGACACACGAAGCGGGGCCATTAAATGGCTCCGCTGTTCTGTGAGTTCAGTGGAGCCGCCCTCCGCTGAAGGCGATAGGTTTCTCTGTTGGAATCGCTTCCTCGGCGATGTCAGCCCTCAAAGACTCCCTCATTCGCCCAACCGCCTCCGATTCAACTGACGGACTGCGTGTGTATTGATCGAAAAAGCCGGCCTCAGGAGCCAGGTGCCTATCCACCGCCCTTGTTACGACGATACTGTACGATGCGGAGGTGGCTGACACGGGATTTCGCTTGGAGAAGGACTTGCTGACGGCGCTTCGGGATCGTTCCACTGCAGTGCTTGAACCCACTGGAGCGCGTCATGCTACCTACCACATCCTGAGCGAACAACAGGTGGGCATGTGCATCCCTGACCTCCTCGTCGTTCGAGCCAAACCCGGAGAGGATCGCACGCCATTGCGTCTCGGCTACTTCGACTGTGCTTTGATCGCGGCGGCCTTGAAGGCCGGATCCGTAACGGTCGCAGACCTTGCTGCGTCCACGTACTCTGCCCCGGAGCAGATCGGCAAGCGCGTGCTTCGATTGGTGAAGTTGGGTCTAATGTCAGAAAGGAGCGGCGGCATAAGAGTCCCAGCGAATACCCTGCCAACCGGGGTGCACGTAGTCGCTGTCGAAGCGAAACTAACTCGATGGCGAGAGGCAATCAGCCAAGCCCGTGATTACCTCACGTTCGCAAATGAGGCTTACATTGCGATGCCAGCCAATGTCATCGCACGAAATGCCAGGGCACTGGCAGCATGCGCCGAGGTAGGAGTCGGCGTGATCGCAGTAGACGAAGTAGATGCCCGCATTGTCCTGCACGCGCAAATGCATCGACCTTGCTCAGGGGAGTGGGTGCGTATCGTGTCTGGCTCGATTGGTCTGCGTCAGCCGAACACGCCCGCAAAAGCTTCGCGCCAGGCACGCTGATGATCAAGTTCGGTTCGCTGATTGAATCCACCGATCTGATATAAGGCTGTGGCCGCGTTCCTGGCCCCGCCTAACCATGAACTGCCGTACGCGATCTGGTCAGCCTCGTCCAATCCACCGATAAGCGCCGTCTCCCGAATCATCGCAGTCGCGAAGTGTGCCCTTGCGGCGGTGACATTGCTGGGACGCGGCTGCCATTGCGCGACATCGTGGGGAACACGTCCCGCGTCCAGAGCCGCCAGGAGGTTTGCACTGTGCGCTGTCTCGTCCCGAATCAGAGTTAGCATTCCTGCGTCGCGCACACGCGAGAGGTCGTTCGCCAAGTGGAATTCGGTCGCCGCTGGATGAGAGTAGTAGGCAGGCATTGCCCGCCCTTCGCTCTGCTCGATATCTGACAGCCTTAAACGACGTTCCCCTCGGTACCAGCCGGTTGCCCATGCGTCAGCGCCGGCGATGAGGGCTAGAAGACCCGCGGTTCCCGCGTAAGACACTATGACGCGCCTGAGGCCACCTGCCTTCAACCCCTGTACGAGCCGCAACAGCGCGCCCACCGTGTTGGCCGAGGTGCAGTTATAGGTGACCTCGTTGGCTTGCTCCAGAACAATGTATGCTCCGTCCGGAGCGCGAGCGGTCACTTGGTCGAGGATGATGTCGATCAGCGTGTTCTCTTGCGGAGCGAAGCCGCGCAAGCACGTGTCGGAGATTGCGATAGTTGCGAGCGCCGGCAACCCGGGGGCGATTGCAGCGCAGCGCTCCGCGCCAACCTCCAGCCACTCCGACTCCCGCGCGTAATCCGACGCATGGTCGTTCGTCAGTGGTGACGGCAGAATGATCGCTTCGCAGCCCAGGTCCCGCTGGAACGTGACTGCACGCTCGACCGACTGCTCGATGTCCAGAAGTGTGGTGGGTGTACCGCGCCAATGCTGAATGATGGTCCTTTCGGTGGCGGCCTTCCACGCGGCTTGCGTGTGTAAACCGCTGTCATAGGCCTGCACCCCGTCAGCGAGAAACCACGGATAGGACGCAAGCTTCGTGCATGTACCACGGCACCGGTCGGGCTGGAGGTGCGACAGGTAGATCTGCGGATCCAGAAGGCGCCGCAGCAAATGCGGCTGAGCGAGGTTACGCCTTGTCAGTGTGTGACTGGCGATTCCTGACGGGAGAATGATTCCACCGGCTGCCCCTTCAGTTCCCGGGATCACCATCTGAAACTTTGCGAGAAAGTAGAACTCCTTCACCACGCCCTCCCTGCTGGGCTGGCCAAGGGCGCGAGCACCGCCTTGATTGCGTCAGGCAGGGGACGCCGAGTCGGATCGCGCTGGAGCATCGCGTCGATTAGAGTGTTGATTTCAGCCGGAAGCCCCGGAACCAGCGTAGCCGTTGCGGGGATCGGTCCAGTCACGAGCATCCTCTGGTTGTTATTCGTGGGATGCCTCCCGGTGAGGCACTGCTGAAGCGTAACGCCGAGCGCGAATACGTCGGAGCGCGCATCGAGCTGGTCGAGCTGCCCCCGCGCCTGTTCCGGACTCGCGTAGCCCGGCGTCCCCAGCAGCACGCCGTCGCTGGTGCGTCCACGTGTGGTGAGGTCGATGCCTCGCTCCCGGTCCTCCGGGCTGTCGAT
>JBEBGG010000091.1:0-13495 GCA_040081555.1 Vicinamibacterales bacterium | reverse complement strand
ATGAAGAAGAATGCCGAGCTCGTGAAGTCGACCGCGCGCGAGTTTGTGCTGGCCGTGAGGCCCGAAGACAGCCTTGCGCTGATCATGTTTGCCGACACGTCAAAATACGCACATACGCTCGCGACGGAGCGGCAGTGGTCGCTTGACGCAATCGACAAGTACACGCCGCTAGGCGGCACGGCGCTGTACGACGCGTTGTGGAACTCCTTCCAGACTCTCAAGGGTACGAAAGGGCGCCATGCGGTGGTCGTGCTCACCGACGGGAAGGACGAGAACAATCCCGGGACCGCGCCTGGAAGCACGCATACGCTCGAGGAGGTCCTGGCGGCGGGCCGGCAGGTAGGCGCCACCATCTTTGCTGTCGGCCTCGGTGCCGGTGTCGACCGACCCGCGCTCGAACACATGGCGGACGCCTCGGGAGGCCAGGCCTACTTCGCCCTCGATGGCAGCGCCCTTGGCGCCCAGTTCCGCGGCGTGATTGGTGACCTGCGCCGCCGCTACGTCGTCGGCTACACGTCCACCGACTCCACCCACAATGGCGAGTGGCGGCAGGTGGACATCCGTCCCAGAGCCGCCGGCTTCTACGTCGTGAGCAATGGGGGCTATTTCGCCCCGAAAGACTAGCGGCCGCCAGCTCGACGGCTTGTCGATCCCTCCGCCGCCTGTTATCGTTGTGCGTTGGTACGTCAGGCAGTTCAACAAGATAGCCACGAAAGCGACCCCTGTGACGCCTTGTCAGCCGTTGCACGTGAGCCCGAACGACATCGGATGACTCCAGTGGCGCCGCACGGCGAACCCGCGCCTCTTTTCGATGCGATCCGCCGATCGTGGCCGTGGGTCTCCGCGCTGACGGAACACTTCCACCTTGTCGTCGACGTCGTCGATCGCCGGGGGCAGTCCTGCCGACCCTCCGATTCCGCCTTGCGCGCGGGGGGGAAGGCCACCAGCGTCGATGCCCTCCTGTCTGATCCCGCTGTTCAGAGAACCATTGGCGAAGTCTTCGAGCGCGGTGCCGCCCAGCGACTGATGGCCGGCGGTTTGGAATGGGTCTTCGCGCCAATGACTTTGGCCGGTGACGAGGCGCTGCTGGTGGCCGGCCGCTCCCGCCGCTCCGATACGGCTGATGCCACGCTGGATTTGACTCGTCTCGTCACGGCGCTGGCCCGCGGTGTTGAAGCCGATGGTCAGGACCGCGTCGAACACGTGGACGAGGAATTCGACCGCGTGTCGTCGCTCTATCGCCGCCTCCACGAAGCCGTGGAGCGCGGGAGCGAGATCGAGGTCGTTCGATCGTTTGCCGAAGCGGTCTTTGCCTGGGACGGTGTGGAGGTCAGCGGCTACGTGCACGACCTTCACGGCGACCTGGCGCTGCAGGTCACCTCACCCGGGGCGAGCCGCGGACGGGAACTGGTCAAGCACGCGCCAACCTTCAGCAGTGGCGCCCTCCAGTTGTTGTCGGCGGAAGACGCCACGCTCTTCGGGTTCGACCGCGGGCGGACGCTGCTTGTTGCGGATGTGCGTACGCCCGCTCTCGACTCGTGGACGCTGATCTTTGCGGAGGGTTTCGGTCAGGTTGCCAGCGAGCCCGTGCGCCTCTACGTGGATCTTCTGCGCGACGCGCTGAATCGCGCGGCGGCCATTGCCGAGACGAGGCTGGTGTGGGCCGCCATGCAGCCACTGCTTGGCACAACCGACCCACAGGTCGCGGCGGGCACCGCGCTCGCCGAGCTGTCACGCCTGCTTCCCGCGCACAGCATCACACTCACGGCGAATACCGAAAGCGGCTCGCCACTGCTCAGCGTCGGCGACGACGATGCACAGTCCACGGTCCGCCCGTTCGGCCCGATCAACCGGTTGGTCGCTCGCTCGAAGACCACTGACGGTGTCGCGGTCGCGTTGCTCGCGCGGCGGTCAGCTCGCGAAGCCTTCACGCGCCGTGAGCAGCACCTGCTTGATCGTCTGGTGGGCGTGTTTGCGACGTGGCTGGCGCGGGTGGTCAAGCAGCGCCGGCTGCAGCCGGAACGCCGGTCAGAGCCGCAGAATTTTGCACAAATACTCGACCGCGCCGCGATTCAGGCTTCCCGTGAGGGGGATGCCGTCGCGCTCGTGATCGTGCGCATGACCGACGTTGTGGGGCCGCACGCCGTGCTACCGGCATGGGTGGTGGATCTACGAACTCGTCTGCGCGGCACGGATCTGGCCGGCCCATTGTCGGATCACGAAGTCGGGGTGCTATTGCGCGGCGTTGGTGCGGACGACCTCGTGCGGATTGCCACTCGGATCGGCGACCAGGCGGCGAAGGCGATGGCCGGTTCGGAACGTCCGTCGATCGGTGTGGCCTCACGGATCCAGGGCAGCACCGTCGAAGGATCGCTGGTCCACGAGGCTCGGCAAGACGCGGCCCGTCGCCAGCGGCAGGCGTCGAAGAAGAGGGGATGATGAAGTCACCCGACCGTCGGCAGGATGAGCGTTTCGACGTGGTCGGAGCCATGTGGGGCGTGCTCGAGATCAACGAGCCCGCGCAGATCGAGAACGTCAGCTTGACCGGCGCCTTGCTCAACTCGTCGATGCCTGCCGCCCCCAACTTCGAGCAGGCCGTGCAGCTGGTCGTCGACGGACAAGAGGTGAAGGTCGATGTCACCATCCGCCACGTGCATGCCGTGAAGAACACGGATGGCGAAGACCGCTATCTCATCGGCGTTGAGTTCGCCTCGCCGCCGATGCTCGTCGTGCAAGCGGTGGAACAACTGGCCGTCGACCAGGGACAGGACTCGGCACGCCCGTGATAGAAGACCGTCGTCGCTCGCCTCGCTACCAGGTGCCCAGCGGCGAAATGGCACTGGTGCCATCAGCAGTCTCGGTTCAGATCCTCGACATCAGTCGCGGCGGCGTGTTGCTTCGATCGACACACGGCGTGCGTCTCGCCAGCACTGGAAAACTGACGACGATGCTGAAGGGCCAGCCGTTCACCGCAGAAGTCGAAGTGCGCCGCGTCGAGTCAGTGCCGGGTGGCGGCTGTCGCATTGGCGCCAGATTCATCGGGATCTCGACTGAGCACAAGCGCGTGCTCGAAGACTTCACCTTCCGACCCTCATCATGAGCTCGGGGACGCGATCCCAGGTACAGCTGATCGGCACAACGCCGGAGATGGTCAGCCTGCGCGCTGAAATCGAACGCGTCGCCCGATCAGACGCCAAGGTGCTCGTGACCGGTGAGAGTGGTACCGGCAAGGAAATCGTTGCGCAAAGCATTCACGCCGCGAGTCCGCGCGCGAACCTTGTCTTTGCGCCCGTGAACTGCGCCGGGTTGCCAGAGACGCTCCTCGAGTCTGAGCTCTTTGGCCACGTCAAAGGCAGTTTCACCGGCGCCTATCGGGACAAGCCAGGCAAGCTCGAGTCCGCGCATAACGGCACTATCTTCCTCGACGAAATCGGCGAGATGACCCTGCGGATGCAGGGCTTGCTGCTGCGGTTCCTCGAGACAGGAGAACTGCAGAAGGTCGGCGCCGATGGCAGCGGGCGGGTCGTGAATGTCCGCGTACTGGCCGCCACCAATCGCAACCTGAAGGACATGATCACGCAGGGCACGTTCCGCGAGGATCTGTTCTACCGGCTGAATGTGATCCACATACACGTGCCGCCGCTGCGCGAGCGGCGTCCCGATGTTTCGCTGCTCGTCGAGTACTTCCTCGAGAAGTTCACGCGGTCCAATCAATCGCCCATCACTGGCGTCTCCGCGCTGGCGATGAAGGCGCTGGTCGACTATTCATGGCCGGGCAATGTCCGCGAGCTTGAAAACGTCATTGAGCGGCTGGTCGTCAACGTCCACAAGCCACTGATTGAAGTCGACGATCTGTCGTCTGAAGTACGGGCGCAGGATCTCATCGCACTGCGCCCCAAGCGCGAACGCCGCCGGACCATCGCCGACGATCTCTACCGGCGCCTTACCGAGAACAAGGAGTCGTTCTGGACGACGGTCTACCCGTTGTTCATGGACCGCGATATCACCCGTGCCAATGTCCGAGAGATCGTTCGCCGCGGATTGGAAGAGGCACGCGGCAACTACAAGATCGTTGCGCGGATATTCAACATGGAGCCGCGAGACTACAAGCGTTTCCTCAACTTCCTGAGGAAGCACGAGTGCCAGATTCCGTTCAAAGACTACCGGTGAGATGTTCGTCTGACGTCGAGCACGGCGTGGGCGGGTCGGACGAAGAGTTCGACGCTGGTCGATAGAATCAGTCTCAGCAGCTGAAGGCCCTGCGGCGAGCCTGGCATCCCGCCACGCACCAGCACGGCCGCGAGCGAGACCGCGCCCAACCCAAGTGCCCACGCCACCAGGATCTGCGCTAGCAGGTTCCACGACGCGCCGCCAATGACGATGGTGAAGGCCATCCACGCGACCAAGGCAAGTGCCGCCAGTGGCAGCATGACCTCTGTGATCGCCAACTGCACCAGGGCGGCGGCGCCAATGACGCGCCATGAAGAGGAGGCGCCCAATAGCTGCCGCACGGCCTCGACGGGACGCTGCCAGCGATGGACGCGCATCTCGCCTCGCCCGAAGAGGTGACCGCTGCGATGAAATCGACCAGGATGACCTCCGCGGCTGGCCGCAGAGGCTGTGCGCCACGCCATGTCGAGGTCCATGTCCCACGCCTGGGACGAAAAGCCACCGGCATCCAGCACGGCGTCTCTGCGCCACACTGACACGCCGTCGGCCGTCGGCAGAGCGGAGGCGGCGGACGGCTCCATCAACCGACTCACCATCAGGGAGCGCAACGTCCGCAGCCGCGCAAAGTGTCCCGATGGTTCGACATGCGCGCTGGCCCCCAAGACCGTCCCTGGGTCGCGCAGCGGTGCTGCCATCAGCCGCAGCAGCGCCTCGGCGTCGAAAGCGACGCCGGTCGGGAGCACCATGACATACCGGTACCGCGCTAGGTTCACGCCGCAGTTCACCGCGTCGGCCGATGTCGCCGCCGTCTTGTCGGCAACAATCAACCGTGAATCTCTTGCGCTACGGTAGATGCGTCGCACCGAGGTGGTGTCGAGCGATCGCCGGTAGAAGAATTCCCGCGCGTCGAGTTCCCACGAAGCGGCGAGGGCGGCAAATTGTGCGTCGCGCGTCGCGTCGAGCACGACGATGACCTCGTGCTCGGGGTAGTGGAGATTCAGTGCCGCCGACAGCGTTTGCTCGAGGTCCTTCGCGCCCGTGGCCGGCACGATGACGCTGACTGGAATCGTGAAGCGCGAGACGGCCAGAGGCGACGCCTGATACGTGAGATCGTCGCGACCTAGTGAGGAGGAGAACCAAGACATCAGACGCTCACGTGCTCGAGACCCATGGTCGCGAGCAGCGCCTCTATGCGTGCGCCGATCCGGGGGCCTGCGCGTTCAATCAGCGAGTCCGTGAATCGCATGCCGCCCGCCGACGCAATGCGCCGCAGCAGCGCAATCTTGGCCGGCGCCGGATGGTCGCTGGCGGCTTCCATGACGACAAGGCTGTCGAGGACGCCGAGATTCTGAATCACTTCGGCAGCACCGTTCCGGACGAATCCGTCCCTGTCGTCCAGGCACCGGACCAGCACCGGCCAGACGTCGACGCCCATGGCTTCGAGCGATTCTCGCGCGGCGAGGCGCGTCCAGAAGTCGGCGTCGCCCAGCAGCAGAGCCACCTGAGGCGCACGATCAGTGCGCTCGAGCGCTCCGAGGGCGCGCGCGGCGTGCGCACGAACGAAGGGTTGCGAATCAGTCAGCAGTCGAGACGCGCAGTCGGCGGCGAGGTCGTCGCCGATCACGCCAAGCGTCTGAATCGCGGCCTTCCGCACCCGAGCATCGGCGTCCTCGGTCAGCACCGAGAGATCGAACTCCATGCCTGCATCCTGATACCGCGCGAGCAGCGTGGCGGCCCAGAATCGGACGATCGGTTCGGCATCACTGAGCAACGTCCTGAGGCGGTCGGCAATGGACAGCGGCGAATGCTCGATGTGGCTGGCGACCAGGGCCCCGGGATGCTGCTGTCGCTTCAAGGCATCGAGCAGAAGGTCCATGGCCCGCTCGTCCGTCGAGCGGCCAAGGAGCGTCAGTCCGGCGTCGGCCAGCTCTGTGTCGTCGTCTTCGATGGCGCGCCCGAGCAGTCCGACAATCGACGGATGATTCAAGCGAAACAGAATCCGGAGTGCTGCGATGCGGCGGATTTTACCGGCGCGAGAGTGATGGGTGGCCGCGTCGGTTTCGAGCCGTCCGGTCCAGCGTTCGACCAAGTAGCCACCGAGCAGGTCGAAGAGCTCCTGAGGCGTCCGCGGGTCGGCGGCGACCAGTGTCATGACGTCCCGCGACGTCTCGTCGAGCAGGGCCCGCACGCGCGCAGTGCGTTCTGCCACCGACAGATCTCGGACGCTATGCGTCTCGAGAATCCGCAGCGCCTCGGCGAGCGGCCGCTCGGCGGACCGCCGACCTCGCTGCACTGCCATCACGTAGATCGCCAGCACCAGCCAGGTGATCGCCGCGGTGACGGCGCACAAGGCGACGAAGAATTGCACGCTCCGAGTATCGGCACGACGCCGGGGCGTCCGTAGTGGCCGAGCCGGGACGTCGGGCCCTAGCGGGACGCCACCGGGGGCTGGGGGGCCGCACGCCCCCGAGCCCTGGGCCTGCCGCCCAGTCCGAGCAGTCGCTTGAACCTGGCGATCAGCCCTTCGTCCTGGCTGGGCCGGTCAAGCTGCTCAAGAAGGTCGAGGCACTCGGCGATCGTGGCCACCGACCCGATGCCAAGCTGACGGGCGCTGGTTGGCACCTTGTCCTCGGCCTCGCGCCAGACCAAGATGGCTCGCGCCTGGGAGTCGATCGAGATGTCCAGGCAGTTTTCCGGTCGATCGTCAACAAACACGTCCAGCGCCAGTGCAGACGAAATCTTTCCGCGCGAGCCGTGCACCACAAACACAGAGGGCGCCTCGAAGCCACGGGCGGTCAGCCAGCGATGACTCTGCATCTGGGCGGTGTCTCCAGCAGATTCCGGCCGGCTCGTCAGAAAGATCACCTCCCAGCGCCGCTCAAGCGACAGCGCGTACAGCCGGGCCAGCGATCCAGGCTCGATTTCGGCGAGGGTCTCCCAGAAGTTTTCCTTCGCACGGACGGCTTTCCACAGATCGCGCTGCTGTGCTTGGGTCAGGCTGCTGGTGGAGAACGCCGCCGGTTCAGGCTTTACAGATTCCGCCTCGACTTCCCCTTCAACCGCCGCGCCGGTCGTGGAGGTTGGCATCGCGTCCAGCTGGACGCCAGGGAATAACCGCCGAGCCTCGTCCAGCAAGGCGGTCTGCATGTCGGCTACTGTGCCGTCGAGGTCGAAACCTACTCGCATGAATGGGGGTGACGCTTCAGTCTAACGCGTCGGACACATCACCAGGTATATCGGCGGCCATGGGCGGCACAGCCATTCACGTCCCGGCACCCCCAATGCGAGGGCCAGGAGCCGCACAGGAATCAGGGCGCAATACTGTGCCGTTGCGAATCGAATGCCGCGAGTGAGAGCGCTACAATCGCAACGGCTCGTCATGTCCTCCGTCCCCCCTCAGAAACCGGCGCTTCCGCGCCGGCTTTCGCATGTTTCGTCGCGGCGACTGCGTGACACCGGGGTTCTGGTCGATCTCAAAACCAATCACATTTTCGAGCTGAACGATCCAGCCATGCGGGTCTGGGAGTTGCTCGCCGAAGCTTCGACCGTGCAGACCATCGCGGCGCAGCTGGTGGCTGAGTTCGCCGTCGATGTCGCCACCGCGGAACGGGAGACGACGCGAATAATCGAACAGCTCACATCGCAGGGTGTGGTCGGTTGATGTCGTTTGGTCTTGCAATCGCCGCCGCCAGCGCCGACGTACCGCCCTCGATACCAGCTGATGTCTGGACCTTCGATCGGGACACGCGCCGGGCGCGCCTGGCGTCGGCGGCGACGGATCTGGCTGTGACCTGCGCCGGCGTGCTATTTGACCGCGAGTCATTGGCGCGTGTCCTCGGGCTGCCGTTCGTGGCGCCGGACGCCACGCTGATCGCGGCTGGGTACGAACGGTGGGGGCTCGATCTGTTTGCGCACTTGCGCGGCGCCTTTGCGATTGCCATCGTCGATCGGCTCAACGGTCGAACGATTCTGGCGCGCGATCAGATGGGCCTGCAGCCGTTGTTCTACGCGCTGTTGCCGGATCGGCTTCTTGCAGGCTCGTCGACTCGTGCGCTGTCGCGCTCGCCCGGCGTCTCACGTGAACTGAACCGCCTGGCACTTGCCGACGCGCTGTGCCGGCGCTTTCCAGATGTCGAGGAGACGTATTACCAGGCGGTCAGGCGCGTTCCGCCAGGGTCGTACGTGCTGTTGACGGCTTCCGCGCACACGACGCATCGCTACTGGCATCCGCTCGAGCACACCGCACCATCGGCCAACACGGCGGCCGAGGCCTTTGAGCAGTACGAAACGCTGCAGCGGCAGGCGGTGAGACGATGCGCAGCCGTCGGCGCTCCGGCCGTGTTTCTCAGTGGTGGACTGGATTCGGTGGGTGTGGCAGCGGCCCTTGCCGACCAGCAGGCGGCCAGGGGCGCATGCCCGCCGGTCGCCGTGTCGCTCACGTTTCCAGGGGCGGACTGTGACGAGAGCGGAGTGCAGCGCGCGGTGGCGCACGCGCTGCGACTGCCCCACTCAGTCATGACGTTTGGTGAGGCAGTCGGCGCCGAACCCCTCATTCATCAGGCAACGGCGTTCAACCGCCATCTGTCGTCGCCGCTGCTGAATTTCTGGCGGCCGATCCATGTGCCGCTGGCGAACAAGGGGCGCGAACAAGGCGCTCGCACCGTCCTCACCGGCGAAGGCGGTGATGAATGGATGATGCCATCGGACTACACGGCCGCCGATTTGATCGCGCGAGGGCGTGTGTTCGCGCTCCGCCGGTTCCTTCGATCCTGGGGACACGGCGAGCGTTCGAATGGGCTCCTGTGGAACCGAGGCTTCCGTCCGCTGGCCGGGCGTGTGCTTGCAGGCATCGCCCCCGAAGCCTGGGATCGCCGACGTGCGCGACGTATTGCCGAGATCGACCCCACGTGGATCGCGCCAGACCCACAGTTGCGGCAGGCCCAGCGGTCTCGCGCACACAGAAGCCTCGGCCCGGCGCGGCCGCGGCGGGGCTTTGCGGCTGCGGACCGGGAGGAAACGCTACAGGGCGCCTTCCAGCAGCAGAACCAGGAAGAATGGTTCTGCCAGGGCGAATTGCTTGGGATGCGATTTCTGCATCCCTACGAGGACGTCGACCTGGTGTCATTCTTCTGCCGCTTGCCCGCTGTGCTCTCCAATGCCGGAACGATGGTCCGCGGACTTCCCCGGCGGCAGCTCGCCGCGCGGTTCCCGGACCTTGGCTTCACTCGCCAGAAGAAGGTGATGGCGACAGATTTTCACGCCGAAACAATGGCGCAGGGCCAGCGCGTGCTTCAGACCGAGCAGGTCCGCTTCCCGTGGCTGAGCGAACTGGGGATCGTCGACGAGGCGCTCCTGTGTCGCGATGTGCAGGAGTCCGGTCGCCTGCCCGCCTCTCGCGTGTGGCAACTCGCAGGGACCGAAGCGTGGATTCGCGCGCAGGTGTCCGGTTAGGATCACTCTTCAAGGAGCAACTATGACTAAGCACGAACATCGCCCCGACACCGCACCCACGAAGGGTTCTGACGAGCGAAAGACCTGGGAGACCCCCACGTCGACCAAGCGGGGCTCGGTGTCGACGTTGGTCCAGCAGCAGAAGAGGAGTCACGGCAACGACTCGCTTGGCGGACAGCGCAACAACCAGAAGGGCTAGTGCGCCGCTCGAATTGCGGGTTCGAACTCCGTATCCGTGATGGCGTTGGTCCGCAACCCAGCGGGCGAACGGCTGGCGTGTGGTACGACGGCGACGGACGTGAATGCGGCCGTGCGTCTGTCGATCAGCCCGACCGCTGGCTCGAATGGCAGCCGGCCGGGCTGTTCCGTTTCGACCTCTCGGATCACGTTGTTGACGCGTGGCCGGCGGAGGGAATCGAGGCCGATGGTCTGCGCTACACGTTTGTTCACGAGGTCGAGCCGCTGGTACTGCAAGCCCGCGGCTGGCAGGCGCTTCACGCGAGCGCCGTTGCGGCCGACGGACGAGCCACGGCGTTCTGCGGCGTCTCAGGTTCAGGGAAATCCACCATCGCCTACGCGATGAGTCAACGTGGCCGGCAGCACGTGTCCGACGATCACTTGATCATCGAAATCAATGACGAGGAGATTCAGGTGTTGCCGCGAGCCTTCGACGCGAGCTTGCGGTCCGCGTCGGCCGCGCATTTCAACACACATGCGGTTCATGCCGTTCGCTCTTCCCCAGTCTGTCAGCTCACTGCGGTGGCGCTCGTGCAGCAGGTGGGTAACCTAGACGAGCCGTTTGTCATCGAGCCTCTCGCCCCTGCCGAAGCCTTTGTGGCGTTGCTACCGCACGTCCACTGCTTCGATTCGACAGATCGTGGTGAGATGGCACGGGTGACCGAGGATTATCTGGCGCTCGTCGAGCGTCTCCCTATCTATCGCCTTCGCTATCGTCCTTCGTTTGCCGTGTTGCCACGGTTGCTCGATGCGGTGGACGAGCTGTGCTTCCCGCAGCCTACCGGCGCCTGACATGACTCGTAACCAGTGGCGCACTGCGGCGAGCATTCTGGCGCTCGCGCTGCCGTACGCGACCTTCACGCTCCTGCGTCACGTCCTGTCGCTCGAAACGCTCACCCGTCTCGCCTGGCAGGCACCGCAACTGCCGCGTGATCCGGCGCAGGATGACGTCCTGGCGCGGCGAATCGAGCGGATGGCGCAGTTGGTCGGAGCTGAGGCGCACTGCCTGCCGTGCAGCCTGGTCTTGTATCGTGAGCTTTCCCGACGCGGCGCCAATCCGGAACTGCTGATTGGCTTCTCGCACAACGACCGTCCGTTGCTGGGACATGCCTGGGTCGTGGTGAACGGCCGCGCGCTCAACGAATCGCCGTCGGTGCTGGCCACGCTCACGCCGGTCTGTGCCTTCGGCGTGCACGGCCAACGCCTGCCGCTCCCCTCGGCCTGATCGATCGACGCTGAATCATGAGCTCCACCGCCCCATCAGCGCCCAGTCGAATATCGTCGCAGGTGCTCGAGTCATTGCTGGCGGCGATCGTGCGGCTGGACATTGAGGCGATTGCTCGTGCCCCGCACGTCGATGCCGCCCTCCTCTGCGCGGCGGCGGAAGGACCGGGTCTTGTCGCGCTGGTGGCTGACGCACTCGACGACCTTCCCCACGTGTCGGCCGCCTGGCGCAGCCGATGTTCGCAACGCGCGCGCGAGCTCGCCGCCATCGACATCGTCAAGGAGTCTGAATTCCACGGCCTGCTGGACGACCTGGCGGATGGTAACCATCCCTTCATCCTGATGAAGGGCGCTCAGCTCGCCTACTCGCTCTACGCTCGGCCGGACCTCCGCCCGCGTATCGATACCGACCTGCTCATCCCCCACTCCTCCTTGGACCGCACGCTCGCACTGCTCAGGAAACGTGGTTACGCGGCGCTTGGCGCGCAGCAAGAAGGTGATCTGCTCCGCTATCAAGTGACGGTTGTCAAGAGAGCCGAGGGGACGGACCACGTGGTGGACGTCCACTGGCGCGTGATGGATCCACATCCCCTGGCGCATGTCCTCGACTACGACAGTGTCGCGCGATGGGCCTGCACCATTCCCCGTCTCGGGTCAGCGGTCCTTGGCCTCGACGAGGCTCACGCGCTTCTGCTCGCCTGCGTGCATCGGCTGGCTCATCATCGCGGCTCCCGGCCGCTCATCTGGCTGTTCGACATCCACATGTTGGCGCAGTCACTCGCCGCCGATCAGTGGGAGCGCTTTCTTGAGGAATGCTCGCGCATGCGTGTCGCCGCGGTGTGCGCGCGTGGACTGCGCGACGCTCGGGCGACCTTCGCGACGGTCGTGCCGGCGCATGTCTTGAGCGATGGCCGTCTGACGCCGTCAACCAACGATGCCAGCACGAGGTACCTGCGGGCGTCGCGCCCTGCCGAAGCACTGCTTGGCGATCTTCATGCGATGCCAGCCTGGCGAGACCGGGTCCGCTTGATGAAGCAGTACGTCTGTCCGCCGGCCGCATACATGCGCAATGTCTATGCGCCCAACAGTCGATTGCCGCTTCCGCTGCTTTATGTGGTGCGACTGCTCAAGGGCTCGCCCAAGTGGCTCGCGAAGTCCTAGAACGAGCGGCGAGGCGTTCGACGGGCATCGATGGACGAAGGCGAGTACATCGCGATGGCCAGAACCAGCACGAACAGCGCGGCAATGCCAGGCATCTGCAGACTGAACTCCACTGTTGACTGCAGCGCGATGCCGAGGAGCCCGATGGTTGCGCCGGCGCGGACCCAATAGAGATCAGCGCGGTCGGCGTGAGAGGCAAACCGCTGCCGGATCGTGCCCGCCACCACGAGGAGCGTCGCGGCAGCAACAGCCGCCAGCACCAGTCCCCCTTCCGCCAGCAGCTGAAGGTAGTCATTGTGCGCCTCTTGGTAGTGCTGTGCACCAGAGGTCTGGTACTGCAACATGACGCGACCAAACGAATCGAGACCCGCACCGAGCAGCGGAAACTCCCGCGCCACAGCCAGAGCGCCGCTCCAGATTTGTAGCCGGAGCGCCACTGAGTCAGTCTCTGTCACTAAGCGGCCGAGCGCCGTGTCTCGACCAGCCCAGGCGAGCGCGAGCATCAGGAGGCACCCGCCGGCGATCACTGTGAGTAGACCAGCACGCCCGCCTCGCCTGCGAAGGTGAAGCGACGCGACTCCGAACCCCACGCAGACAAGACCGGCGAGGCCCGATCGCGATTTGGTCATCACCAGAGACGCCACCATCAGAAACGTTGCAAACAGGAGAACGGCGGTGCGTCCCCCTTCGGCGTCACCCAGCCAGATGATGCGCTCGCGGAGTGTGGCTCGCTCGGACGCGCCAAGCTCGAAGGCGCGAAGCACGAGGCCGCACGCGATCGGAATCGCCAGCAGCATCCAACCGGCAAAGTGGTTCTTGTTCACAAACGGCCCGAATGGCGTGGTCAGCAACGATTCCGGCGTCCAGAATCCGTAAATCCGCATCCCCAGGAACGCATCGTCGCCCAGCGCACCTTTCTGGATGATGCCGACGAGCGCGAGGACCGTTCCGATGAAGACGATGCCGCGAGCAGCACGGAGGGCCATGCTGCCAGACATGATGCGCAGCAGCCCGATGAGCAGAAGGGCAAGCGCACCAAAGAGCTGGAGGGCCAGCATCGTCTGCTGCGGCGCAACGGAAATGGCGAAGCGCGCTGGCCCTGGGCCGACGTCGGTGCCGGACGGCCCGTTCAGGGCCAGCGCATAGCCGAAGTTATACGCGCGCAGAAAACGATCCGAACCCGGGCTGATTGATTTGAGTAGATCCGGTGGCAGCGGGACGAGCTGCAGTGCGCCCACGAGGGCAATGGCAG
>JBEBGG010000010.1:0-46124 GCA_040081555.1 Vicinamibacterales bacterium | reverse complement strand
ACATTCACGATCACGAACCCCGGAACGTTTGGAGCGCTCATCGGCATGCCGGTCATCAATCAGCCGCAGGTCGCGATAGTCAGCATCGGCTCCATCGAAAAGCGGGTCGTCGTGATCGACGATGCCATTGCGATCCGGCCCATGGCCCTGCTCTCAATCGGCTTTGATCACCGAATCATCGACGGCGCGATCGCCGACCAGTGGCTCAAGCACGTGAAGGTCGCGCTTGAGCAATGGCCTGCGTCGGACCTCTAGAGGGCGTCATCGCGACGGCCAAAATGTCAGGTCCGGACGACAAGCAGCCCCAGGGAGGGCGACAGAGACGGTCAGGCACTCACTGACGCCATGAGGACCATCGAAGTTCGCCGGCTGGGCCTCGTGCCCTACGACGAGGCGCTCGCGCTGCAGCGGGCGCTGGTCGAAGATCGCAAGGCCGACAGAGTCGGCGACCTACTGCTCCTCGTAGAACATCCCCCGGTCCTGACCCTTGGCGTCAAGGGCGACGGTGGGCGTTCGCATATTCGCGCCGACGATGAGACGCTGGCTGGTCATGGGATTTCTGTCTTCGAGACCGGCCGCGGCGGCGATGTGACCTATCACGGCCCTGGCCAGGTCGTCGGGTATCCCATACTCAATCTGAAGCCCGGTCGCTGCGACGTGCACCGTTACGTGAGGGATCTCGAAGAAGTGCTGATTCGGGTGGCCGCTGACTTCGGCATAGCGGCCGGACGAGTGGCCGGCCTCACCGGTGTCTGGGCGGGTGACGAGAAGCTGGCGGCCATCGGCGTGCGTATCTCCAGGTGGGTGACGAGCCACGGTTTTGCCCTCAACCACACTACGGATCTGGGTCACTTTGAGCTCATCGTGCCCTGCGGTATCGCGGACCGAGGGGTCACCTCACTGGCCAAGCTCGGCTGCACCGCCAGCCGGGCCGAGGTCGAGGACAGGGTCGAAGCGCACATGGCGTCCGTCTTCGAAACATAGCAACAACAGTATATTTTTCAGCAGTTTACGGAATATAGTTCACGTGTGGAATATTTTGTTGTCGCGTGGTGTTTTCTACGGCACGAGGAAAATGTCCATGCATGAACAACGAACAGACGATGCCCTCTTGGCCCGCTTGCAGTCTGGGGACGAGACAGCGCTTCAGGACCTGGCCGACACATTCGGCTCCAAGATCTACCAGCTCGCCTTTCGCTACCTTCGGAACAAGGAAGACGCCGAAGAGGTGACCCAAGATGTCCTCTTCAAGGTGCACCGCAAGGTGGGCACATTTCGGGGCGAGGCGGCGTTGTCCTCATGGATCTACCGCATCACCTTCAACGCCTCGATGTCGCGCTTGCGGACGGCAAAGTACCAGCGGACGCTGACAGACGATGTGCCGGTGATGTTGTTTGACGGGGAGGAATCGGTAAACCCGCAAGCAGAAGTGGCGGACTGGTCGAATCTGGCGGACGAAGCGGTGTACCGCTCGCAATTGCGCCACAGGGTCTTCCGGGCCATTCTGGCGCTGCCGGCGATCTATCGCGCGCCGGTGATGCTGCGCGACATCCAGGGCCTGTCCACTGAAGAGGCGAGCGTGGTGTTACGGGTGAAAGACCAGACGTTGAAGTCGCGTCTGCATCGTGGTCGACTGATTCTGCGCAAGCAGTTGGCGGACTTTGCCGGCGGGCTCGCTCTGCATCACGCACCCGCATGATTGCGCAACGCGGAACGTTCCCGTTAGAGCTGCATTGCGTTATCGAGCGCGACTCGAGCGTTTGTGCTCAGCGCAGGAACCTCGATGCGTGCGATTCCGGCCATTGACAACCGCAGCGGAAGGGCGACCGTTCTCACTCGCGCCGCCGCCGCGGCGTCAGGGGCTACAAATCCGCTGATCACGCGCCGGGATCGCCCGCCGATTGCGCAGAGCGCCTCGACAGCGGCGGTCGCCAGCGCATAGGGCCCAGGTGGCCACAGAGGCCCGATGCGAGCGGCGAGTCGCCGCCGGGTGGGCTCATCGAGCACGCGCGTGGCAGCGATACCGGAGATGGTCGCATCCTCCCAGGGCACCACGGCGTGCACGGGTGGGCGGCCGAGCAGGGTCAGCGCCACGTCACGGGGTGAGCCGTTTGTCTCCAGTGCCACCAGTGCGCGCACGGCGGCGGCCAGCGCTTCCGGAGCTGATCCGAAGATCCGTGCCGGTGCGTAGCGCAGGTCGCGGACGCCCAGTTCTACCAGCATGTGTTGCGACGCTCCTGCGCACAGCACAATCGCATCAGCGGCCATCTGCGAGATTTGTGTCAGCAGCAGGCGCCCGCTTTCGCCGGTCCACTCGTCATTGTTGGCCTGGTCGGCCAACACGACGACTGTGGCGCCGGCCACTCGCGTGATATCAGTGGCGCCAGACACGCGAGTCGAGAAGTGCGTGATCGGGGCCATCTGCATGATGTCGAGTGCTTTCCCGGCCGCCACTTGTCCCTTGCCATCGATGAGGGTGATAGTCCGGGCCAGGTCGCGATGCGCCAGCACTGAAGTGATCGATCCGCCGAGTTCCCCTGCGCCGAGAATGGCGATGTCCATCATGCGTGGGCTATTGTAATGGCTGCGATGGCCAGAGATCTTCGAGGACAGACGGCGCTGGTGACGGGCGGCTCACGCGGGATTGGGCTGGCGATCGGGCGCGCCCTCGCCGCCGTCGGTGTCAACGTGACCGTCACCGGTCGCGACGAGGGGCATCTCTCCAGCGCTCGGCGAGAGATCGAAGGCGCTGGTCCAGGAGCGGTCGAGGCGCTCAAGGCCGATGTGCGTGATTACGATCAAGTCGAGTTGGCAGTGGCCGCCACTGTGTCTCGCTTTGGGGGCCTCGACATCCTAGTCAACAACGCTGGCGTTGGCGTGTTCGCGAACGTGACAGACATGACGCCTGCCCAATGGGCGACGGTGGTCGACACCAATCTCACCGGCGTCTACAACGTCTGCCACGCGGCGCTGCCGAGGCTGCGGGCTCGCGGCGGCGGCTACATCATCAACATCAGCAGTCTTGCCGGCTCCAATGCGTTTGTCGGCGCGGCCGCCTACTGTGCCTCGAAGGCCGGGTTGAATGCGTTCAGCGAGGCGTTGATGCAAGAAGTCCGTTACGACAATATTCGCGTCAGCTGCGTCGCGCCGGGCTCGGTCGATACCGACTTCTCCGGACACGCTCCACGTGGTGCCGACTGGAAGACTTCACCAGACGAGGTGGCGGCGGTTGTCATGGGGCTGCTTGAAAGTGATCCGCGCAGCCTCGCTAGCCGTGTCGAACTGCGTCCCTCGAAGCCTCGGAAATAGCTGGGCTGAAGTCCGGCCACACCAACATGTCCTCAGCCTTTATCAAGCATCGCGATACGCTCGAGACGCACGAAACGATGATGGGGGTCTCGCGCGGCCGCATGGCCGTGGCGCTCGATCTTCTCACCGATTCGATGGCGCTTGTAGGTCAGCACGGCGTCTACTGTCGCAGTGAACGCCATCCGGGCACACCCAAGATGGACATCGCGCTGGTCCTCGAACAATTGAACGATGCGAAGGAATTGATCCAGAGCGCGATGGAACAGACCAGGCGCTAGCCAATCCTACCTTCAAGCTCCTCTTCCTCCGCTGACGGAGAAGCCTCTGGTGCCTGCATCGGCTCACCGGTGTCCCGCCAGCGTGAGAGCATCATCAGCCAGAGAATTCCAGGCACGCAAAACAGCGATCCAAGCACGAATGCCATCGTTCGCGGCGACCAGCCGACGCTATCTAGAGCGTAGGCGGTCACGTAGCTGGAGATCGAGGAAGTGAGCGTCACCAGCGCCAGTTCAGCCGAGAAGACGCGACCCCGGAACCGGTTCGGCACTTCCATCTGCAGGAGTACCGTGCTGAACACCCACAGGATCGAGCCGCCGAAGTGCGCCATGAGCACAGAGAACGCTGCCAGCGGCAGCACCGGCGAGAACGCGAGCCCGACGTAGAAGATGCCCACGATGAAGTATGCGGGTCCGATGGATCGGCGGAGTGTCGCCGGCTCCTGTCCGAGGACCCAACGCAGTGCCATGGGTCCTAAGGCAGCGCCGATACCTCGCGCGCCATAGAGGATGCCGATGCCAGCGGCGGTCGTGCCGCCGACCGGAAAGACTCGCTGGCCGAAGATCGTCAGCAGCAGGAGCACGCCGCCGGCGATCCCCCAACCGGCCTTCACGAAGATCAGGGCCGCGACATGTGAGTGCCGACGGATGTAGCGGAATCCCTCGATCATCTCGTCGATCCCCGAAAGGCTCCGCAGGCTACGGCCTTCCCGAGGTGCTGCGGTGTGCGGAATGTGCGTGCGGCCGATGAAGAACGCGGAGACGAAGAACGAGCCGGCGTTGATCACAAAGGCCCACTCGCGCCCGGAGATCGCCGTGATCAGTCCGCCCACCGATGCGCCAAGGGCCAGCATTGCCGACCACGTCGCGCTCGAAAGCGCATTGGCAGGCATCAACTCTTCGGCCGTGGTCACGTTCGGAATGGTGGCTGTGCGCGCAGGTTCGAAGAATGCCGACGCGGACACGGTCAGCGTCATGATCACGTAGGCGATCCACACCTGGTCGGGCCGGCGGATCAGCAGCAGGCCAAGGACCAGGACGCCGCGTATCAGGTCTGCGGCGATCATCACCCGGCGGCGGTCGACACGATCGACGACGACGCCCGCGAACGGACCGACGACCGCCATCGGCAGAAACTGCACGATCATCATCCACGCCACCGCTGTGGCGGATCCGGTGAGGTCGAGCAGTAACGCGAAGACAGCGACGGAGTTGAACCAGTCGCCCAACTGCGAGATCGCCTGGCCGAAGAAGAGCAGTCGAAAGTTGCGGTTGGTGCGGAGGACCGTAGAAGGGCGAATCACGCGAGCTCGACCAGTATAATTCCGCCCCTGATGCCCGAGACCGTCGCGCACTACACGCTGCTCGAACGCCTCGGCGTCGGTACGCTTGGGTCGCTTCATCGCGCCCGAGACAGCAAGACGGGTCGCACTGTAGCACTGCGCCTTGTGGATGGCCCGCTCGCCAGCGATGCTCAGCGACTTCAGGAGCTTGAGTCCGCACTACGCCGCGCCTCGATGCTGTCGCACCCAAACGTCGCGATGGTCTACGACGTCGGGGTGCACGACGGCACACTGTTCTACGCGCAGGAGTTCGTGCCCGGTGCGCTGCTCACCCGTCTCATCGCTGACTTGCCTTTGAACCCGCGTCGAGCGATCGGCTATGGAATCGAGATCGCCGATGCCCTCGCAGAACTCGAGGCCAGTGGCCTTCGCCATGGCCGTCTTGACCCCGCTGCGGTGATCATCACACCGAAGGGGCGCGCCAAGCTGCTCGACGCTGGCTTTGCGGAATGGAGTGGTGCAGCAGTGGCGCCCACGGCAACAGACATGGTCAGCCTCGGTCGGCTTCTCGCTCGCACCATTGCCGGTCCGCCGCCGACGTCATCAGGCGCCATGCCGGCTGCCCTGGTACCCGTGCTGGACAAGTGTCTGAGCGGTGGCTACGAGTCGGCGGCTCTCGGTGCTGCTGCGCTACGCGAAGTGGCCGATTCGCTCGAATCCCGTCTCGTCGTCGCCGCCCCCGGCGGCGCTGAGACGGGGGCGCCGAGTGTGGTGAAGTGGGCCGCGTTCCTGGTGCTGGTGCTGGGCGGCGCGGCGATCCTCTGGCTGGCTGTGCGAGGCTGACGGCGATGTGTGCGGAGTCAGGCCGAGAGCCAGACTCGACGGCATTTACGCCCGCCCCAGAATCTCCGGCAAGCGGTCAAAGAAGGCGCTGCGCGCCATTACTTCGTTCACCCCCGCTTGACGTGCCGCGATGATCGTCTCGGTTTGGGTGTGCTGTGAAAAGCCAATCGTGTGAATCTCAGCCAGGGTGGGGTCCGACCTCATCGCACCGACGATCGCGAGCGCGTCGATCCGGGGATTGTTGAGGTCGAGGATCACCATTGACGGGGTGTTGGCGCGCATGTCGGCAAGTGCTTTGTCGATCGAACGGGCGAACCTCAGGGGCGTGTTCGAGAGCTTTGCGGCGCCGCTCAGTCTCGAAGAAAACATGAGGTCATCGACGATTGCTAGAATCACAGGCGTGATCATAATCGAGTCGCAAGCCGTCGGTCCGATGTTCAAGAACGGCTTCGTTGTGGCCTGCCCTCGTACGAGGCAAGGCACCCTGATTGATCCCGGCGACGAAGTAGCGAGCCTGCTGGATTTCGTCGCCGCTGAGAAGATCGCCATTGCTCACATCCTCCTCACGCACGCACACTTCGATCACATCACGGGCGTCGCTGCGGCCAAGCGCGCCCTCGGCGTTCCGATCCACCTCCACCAGGCCGATGCGTTTCTCTACGCACGAACTGTGGAGATGGGACACATGTTCGGATTGGACCTCGAGCAGCCTCCCCCGGTCGATCGCTACTACACGCCCCACGAGATCTTTGCAGTTGGCGATCTCGACATCCGCCCACACCACACGCCCGGCCACTGCCCAGGCGGCGTATGTCTTGCGGTCGCCTCACGCGTGGCAGGTGCCGGATCGGCACCGGATCTCTTCGTCGGCGACACGCTGTTTGCTGGCTCGATTGGACGAACCGACTTGCCCGGCGGCGACCACGCCACACTCATCGCATCGATCAAGGGAGTGTTGTTTCCGTTCGGCGACGATGCGCGGGTGCACCCGGGACATGGGCCTTCGACGACGATAGGACAGGAGCGCCGGACGAATCCGTTTCTGACGGGCTCCGGATCCTGGCGTTAGGCGCTGGGTGCGTGGCGCCGCACGCTGATTCCGGCCGAGGCTCGAAGGCTAACGACGGTCCGCGCTGGCGGCGGGCGAGCGGCTGACCCTGAACTCGACGCGACCAACGCGCAGGCGGTCGCCCTCCAGCACCCGGCCCCGGTCGACCCGCGCGTCGTTGATGAACGTGCCGTTGGTGCTCTGCAGGTCGACGACATCCATACCATCGTCACCGGCCTCGAGCCGACAGTGCACCCTCGATACCAGCGCGGCGTCGACGACGAAATCGACGCTCGCAATTCGTCCGACAGTCTTGATGGCGCCCGGCGCGATCCGGAAGGTCAGCGTTGCGTCGCCAGGGTCAGTGCATTGAATGAGCCACATGCGCGGCGCTATGTTACCCCGTGGTTCCTGGGGAGGCAGGGTCCGGATGAAACCGGACCGCCACTCTACCGCCGTGGGAGCTGTCTCAGCCAGGTCACGAGCGCACTACCAACCGCGGGGCTGACCGTGCGGTCAGGCAGCGTCTGGTACTCGTCCAGTTCGCCGGTCTTGGCCGGCACAAGTAGGTGATTCACATCGGGCACGATCACCACACTGACGCCGCCATTGTCCGTGCGCTGCTTCGCCAGCGTCTCGAGCGTCTGCGCGTTTGACGGCGGCACCTGTGTGTCACGGTCGCCCTGCAGGATCAGCAGCGGCTGCGATGTCTTCCTCATCACGCGCGCCGGATCCATCGTCAAGAAGCTCTGGAAATATGGCGTATCGGCCTGCCTGCGCATCTGCAACGTGATGCTTGGCGCCTCCCAGCCTTTGCCGGTAACGACCGCCTGCTGGATTTGTCGCTGAAGTGCGAGGCTGGCCTGCCGTTCGCTTTCCGGCCGGCCGGAATGTTCCATGCCATGCGCAACTTGATACAGGTTCAGATCGGCGCCGGTGACACCCGCCGCGGCCATCAGCCCGGCTGCCGCCACGCGCTTCTCCTCCGCAGCGGTCATCAACGCGATCCATCCGCCTTCTCCGTGTCCGACGATGACGATGCGATGTCGATCGACGTCCTTGCGTTCGGCGAGAAAACGGACTGCGGCTCGGGCGTCGTCGGCGTAGTCACGAAGCGCCGCCGCCTCGACGCGGCCGCCGCTCTGGCCGACACCCCGCTTGTCGTAGCGCAGTACGAGGAAGCCGGCGTCTGCGATGGTATTGGCCAGCTGTCCGAAGATGGGAACGCCATAGGCTGACTCGTCGCGTCCGGCCGGACTGGAACCCCCAACGAGCAGCACTACGGGTAGTCGCCCCGAGGCCTCGGCAGGTTTTGAGAGCGTGCCGGCAAGCGAGAAGCCATTGGCGGGAATCCGTACGTCTTCGTCGTTCGGGCGCGCCATCGTGACGATGCGTGCGGAGACAGCGGCCAAGTCCTCGCGGATGAACTCGACCTGCTGAGCGGGGATGCTGACACGCAGCAGGCGCCCGCTGTCGTCGCCCCATACGTCCATCGCGAAGGGCGCGACGTCGGGGACGATGACCGTGAGCATTGTCTGGCGCGCGCGGATGCTGCCCTCGACCGTCTGGATTTGCTTTGCCGAAGACTCGCCGACCTGCAGATGAACCGGCGGACCGGTCGGCTGAAAGGCCACAATGTCAGCACCACCCACCGCCGAGCGCAGCCGCAGCGCCAGCGTCTCATACGGGGCCACGAATGGGCTGGGCAGCAACACCGCCGCCGGGTCGATCGGTTGTGTGCCGGTGACCGTCTTGCCTCCGGCCGGCGTCACAGTAGTGGTGGCCGTCGTACCGACCACCGTGCTCTGGATGGAAGTCGGGAGATCGCCTGCCGAGGTGTCGAGCATCATTGACAGGGGTGCGCCGTTGACGTCGTAGCGAATCTGCAGCTTGCGCAATACGAGGTTCGCTGGGGGTGCGAGCCGCCCGGTGCTGCTGATGGTCGTGCCTTGGGGGGTGCGTTCCACCGTTACTTGCTCGGTGCCGATGATCACGCTGCCACTGCGGACCAAGAAGTTCGCCGTGCTGGGTGTTTGCGCCGCCGCGATCGTGCCTGAGGCCAGGAGGCCTGTCACAACTGGCAGGGGCAGCAAAACGGCCCGGATAGAATGGACTACCCGCATCCGGGGAAGCATACACCCATGAAGTCCGACACCTTATTGCTCCAATACGACGCGGCTCGACATCGGAGCGCGTTCACGGCGCGCGTGGAGATGGCCTGGATTGTGGTCTCCGGCCGCGACCGCGCCAGCTACCTGCAGGGGTTGTTGACCAACGATGTCGTGGCTCTGAAGCCGGGCGAGGGGTGTTACGCCGCCTATCTGACGCCGCAGGGGCGAATGATCGCGGACCTGTGCGTCTATGAGCTCGGCGACCTCATGCTCCTCGCGCTCGCTGCCGGCACTCGTCAGACCGTGCTCGCCAAGCTCGAGCAGTTCATCTTCTCCGAGGACGTGCAGCTGGGCGACGTCAGCGAGACGTTTGTCGGTCATTCGGTGATCGGACCCACGGCGAGTCGCGCGGTGGCGCAGGTGCTAGGGCTCGACGCCGAGACTATTCAGGGGTTGCCTCTCCACGGCAACAGGCGCGCCTCGTTCGAGGGTGCTCCCTGCATCTTGTTACGCGTGGCGGACCGGGGCGAAGAAGCGTTCGATCTACTCGTCGAGGTGGCCAAAGGTGAGGCGCTGGCTGAGGCGCTCGCAGCTGCGGGAGTGACCCCAGTCGACGCGGCCCTGGTCGAGACCTTGCGCATTGAGGGTGGCGTCCCCCGTTTTCATCACGACATGGACGAAGAGATCATTCCACTCGAAGCCGGTATCGAATCTCGGGCGATTAGCTTCAATAAGGGGTGCTACGTTGGTCAGGAAGTGATCATTCGTGTGTTACATCGAGGCCACGGGCGCGTGGCCAAGAAGCTGGTCGGCCTGACACTGACGGGCGACGCGGTACCGCCGGCCGGTGCCGTGATCGAACGGGACGGGAAGGCGGTAGGTAAGGTCACCAGCGCCACGTGGTCGCCGATGGTGCGGCAGGCGATCGCGCTTGGCTATGTGCACCGGGACTCGACCGAGCCGGGCACGCGCGTGCACATCGGCGATCGCGAGGCCACCGTCGTGGTGCTACCGTTTCATCAGTAGCTGGATCAACGCGGCATCGGCCGGCGGAAACGCGATCTGGTCGAGCTCCCCTCGCGGAGCCCAGCGCATCTCCTGTCCCAGTTGTGGCTGAGGCTCGTTGCGCAGCTCGCATCGGAAGAAGTGCAGCTGCACCCGGCGGTCGCCGTAGTCGTGCGCGATGCTGAAGACTTCGTCGCCGACGTCAGCGTCCGTCGCCAGCTCCTCGAGCAGTTCTCGCCGGAGACACTCGTCGAGTGACTCGCCCGGCTCCGTCTTGCCCCCGGGAAACTCCCAGTGCCCTGCGAGATGCGTGCCTTTCAGCCGACGCGTGATCAAGAAACAGTCGTCGCGCTCGATGATCGCCGCGGTGACAACAAGCGTCGTCACGCCTGCGGGCCCGGCGTGAAGGGAAACGAGCGACAGGTCTTGGCCATGGGACAGGCTCCACAGGTCGGGTTCCGGGCGACGCACACCATCGCCCCAAAATCCATCAGCGCCTGGTTGAAATCGAACACGCGGCGGTGAGGCACGAGTGCTTCGGAGATTGTCCACAGATGCCTGATCGTCGCGTGCGCCTTCGGGTTGCCCTTGCCGACGAAGATGCGAAATAGCACGCGCGCCACGTTGGTGTCGAGGATGGCCGCGCGCTGCCCAAAAGCGAAACTGCGAATCGCGCCGGCTGTGTAGGCGCCGATGCCTTTGAACGACAGCAGCGTTTCTTCGTCAGCCGGGAGCTGGCCGCCGAATCGCTCGACGGCTTCTCTGGCAATGGTCTGTAGTCGGCGCGGGCGAATGTTGTAGCCGAGCGGATACCAGGTCTCTGTAACGTCGGACTCCGATGCCACGGCCAGCACTTCCATCGACGGGTATTTGTCGAGCCACTCGGCGTACTTCGGCAGGACCCGATCGACCTGTGTCTGCTGCAACATGATCTCGGAGACCAGGATGTGATACGGGTCGTCGGTGTTGCGCCACGGCAAGTCCCGGCCGTGGCGGCCGTACCACGTCAGCAACCGCGTCCGAAAGAGGCGCCGCGCCGCAGGATCCGGGACCGGTGCTGGCTTGAGCTGAGCTCTCTTCTTTCGGGCGGGGCGCTTCAAAGGCATCTCGTATAATTCGTTGCGACTCGTGAAACTGTACACGCGTACCGGCGATACCGGTGAAACCTCCCTGTTCGGCAAGGCCCGCGTCAGCAAGGGTGCCCCGCTGGTCGATGCCTACGGCGAGATCGACGAACTGAACGCCTGGCTCGGTCTCGTCCGCGCTTCGCGCGTTGAGGCCGATCTGGACGAGGCGCTGACACAGATTCAGAAGGACTTGTTCGCAGTGGCGGCCCAACTTGCCGATCCGTCCGATCGGTTGTCACCGCGCGTGACCAAGGCCTTCCTCGATGAAAGCCATGTCGAGCGCCTCGAGCACCTGATCGACCGTCTCGATGCCGAAGTGCCTCCGCTGAGCAAGTTCATTCTCTCTGGCGGTGCCCCCGCAGGTGCTTCCCTGCATGTGGCGCGCACGGTCTGCCGCCGCGCCGAGCGTCGCATGGTCTCGCTCTCGCCGCCCGTGGATGCCATCCTCGTGTGCTACATCAATCGGCTGTCCGATCTCCTGTTCGTGATGGCGCGTGTGTCGAACCACCGCGTGGGACAGCCGGAAACGGCCTGGTAGCGCCGCAGCTGCACAGTGGCGCCATCTTCCGACCCCGAGGCGTTCCGCCGCGCATATGAGGCGTGCGAGCAGTTCGCGCGCGCCCACTACGAGAATTTCCCGGTGGCGTCGAGCCTGCTGCCGGCCTCGATGCGGCCGCACATCGCGGCGGTCTACGCGTTCGCGCGGATCGGCGACGATATCGCGGACGAAGGCATGGATGCGTCTCCGATCCGTCGCGGTCGGCTGGCGCGCTGGCAACAACGCCTGCATGACGCCGTCGCCACGGCTCCGACACCGTCTGAGACCGACGCGGAAGATACGCTGATTGTGTGCGCCCTCGCCCACAGCATGCGCGAGCGATCGCTGCCGCTGCAGCTGTTCGACGACTTGATGAGCGCGTTTGCGCAGGACATCGAGACCACCCGCTATGCCTCGTGGTCCGATCTGTTCGACTACTGCAGGCGGTCAGCCAATCCGGTGGGGCGGCTGGTGCTGCGCATCGCCGGGTATGACAACGCTGCGCTCGATCGGTCCTCGGATGCGCTCTGCACGGCGCTCCAGTTGACCAACTTTTGGCAGGACTTCGGACGAGATTGGGCGCACGGTCGCCTGTATGTCCCTGCAGAGGTGTCGGCTGCTCATGGGGCGGATGAACGTGATCTGCGCGGCGGACCATTGACGCCTGCGTGGGTCCAGGCGATTGGCGAGTGCGCGCGCATTACCGGGGCACGATTTGACGACGGTCGGAGCGTGTGCAACGGTGTGGCAGGGCGTCTCCGGTTTGAGCTACGCGCGACCTGGCTGGGTGGCCGACGAGTACTGGACCGAGTGGTGTCCCGCGGTGCCGGGCTGGCTGTCGACCGGCCCAGGCTCGGCCGGGCCGACCTCGCGATACTGCTCTGGCAAACCCTTCGGTGGGACTCGGCGGTCTGATGGCGCGCAAGACCAGCTTCTACTATTCGTTTCTCGTGCTGCCCGCCGAGCAGCGCCGCGCCATCATCGCCGTCTGGGACTTCTGCCACGCCGTGGACGATGCGGTTGACGAGGACGTGGCTCCCGGCGTGGTCTCCGGACGTGCGGCAGTGCCATTCTGGCGGGACGAACTGGCGCGCTGTTATGGCGACGCCGCGCCGCAGACGCCCCAAGGACAGTCGTTGAAACCGTTCGTGGCGCAGTTCGATCTGCCGCGCCAGGCGTTTGACGATGTGATTGACGGCGTGGCGATGGATCTCGACAAGGCACGGTACGAAACATTTGATGAGTTGTTCGAGTACTGTCGGCGGGTGGCCTCGGCCGTCGGCATGATCTGCATTCGCATCTTCGGCTGCCGGCAGCCGCAATCGCGCGACTACGCGCTACATCTCGGTGTGGCGCTGCAGTTGACGAATATCCTGCGCGACATCAGGGACGATCTTGCAAAGGGGCGTGTGTACCTGCCCTCGAGGACCTGCGGGCCGCAGGTTGCACGGTGGAGGATTTGGCGGCGGGGCGGCTCACGGCGCCGGTGCGCACGTTGATGGCCTTCGAGATTGCGCGGGCGAAAGAGTTCTACGCCAAGGCTGTCGCCGCTCGTCCAGACGACGAGCGCCGTCGTCTGGTGGCGGCCGAAATCATGCGCGCGGTGTACTTCGGCACCCTGCAGAAGATCGAGCGCAGCGATTACGACGTGTTCACCACCCGTGCGCGGTTGTCCAAGCCGCGGCAGGCGCTGATCGCGCTCCGCCAGTGGCTGTTCCCATTTTGACGACGCCAGAGGTCATCGTCATCGGGGCCGGTTGCGCCGGTCTGAGTGCTGCGGCAAGGCTCGCCGCACGTGGACGTCGGGTGCTCGTGCTCGAGGCGCGCGGACGTCTCGGCGGCCGGGCCACGGCGTTTGTGGATCGGGCGAGCGGCGAGATGGTCGACAACGGCCAGCATCTGATGCTGGGCTGTTATCGCGACACGCTCGCCTTCTTGCAGGAGATCGGTGCGAGCGGGAACGTGCACGTTGGCGAGGCGCTATCGGTCGCGATGATCGACCGCGCGGGGCTCGCGTCGCGCCTGGACTGCGGGCCAGGACCACTGGCCATGAGCCTGGCGATCGGCCTTCTCCGCTGGCGCGCCCTGTCGTGGGGCGACTGCTGGTCGGCCCTGCGTGTGGTCCGGCCGATTCGGGCCGCGGCTCGAGGTGTGGTCGACACCCGTGCCGGCGAGACCGTCCACGACTGGCTGGTGCGACACCGGCAGTCCGCTCGAGTGCGCGACCTGCTGTGGGAGCCGCTGGCGCTGGCGGCACTCAATCAGGCGCCAGAGGTCGCATCGGCCGAGCCGTTTCTGCGGGTGCTGGGCGATATGTTCGGCGGGCGCGACCGCCGCGCGGCGGCCTTGGTGTTGCCTCGGACACCGCTTCACCAGATGTACGCGGAGCCGGCGCGTGCTTTCGTCGAGGACCGCGGTGGAGTTGTCCGCACAGGGACGCCTGCGCATGTCCGCATCGAGGCTGGCTCGGCCTCGGTCACCGCGGGCGCCGAGCAGTGGCGCGGCCTTCCTGTGATCGTCGCCACTCCATGGTTTGCTCTGCCGACGCTGTTCAGCGGCGACACGACGTCTTTGATGCCTGTGCTCCAGGCCGCCGCCGCAACCGCAGCCTCACCGATCGCCACGGTGAACCTCTGGTTTGACCGCCCGGTCCTGACGGACATGCTGGTGGGCCTGCCGGGGCGGACTATGCAGTGGGCCTTCGACAAGCGGCAGATCGTTGGCGCCTCGGTCTCGCATCTGTCGCTCGTCGCGAGCGGTGCGACCATGATCACGACGCGGACCAACCGAGAGATCATCGAGGACGCACGGCTGGAGCTGGTCGAGGCGATTCCTGCCGTCGGCGATGCCACGCTCGTCAATGCCACCGTGATTCGTGAGCCACGAGCGACCTTCTCGCTGGCCCCAGGGCAACCACCGCGCCCCGCGACTCGTACGGCCGTCGACGGCCTGTTCTTGGCGGGCGACTGGATCGAAACTGGATTGCCCGCTACCATCGAGAGTGCCGTACGAAGCGGCCATCTGGCGGCCGAGGCCGTCCTCGCCTGGCGTCCCTCGCTCCCCACATCCCCATGAATTCCGTCGTCGTTCACTACAAAGAACTCGCGCTCAAGGGGAAGAATCGCCCTTGGTTTGTTCAGATTCTCGTTCGCAACCTGCGCCGGGCGCTCACCGGCCTGGATGTCGATACTGTGCGCTCGGTGATGGGCCGTATCGAAATCGAGTTCAAGGCGGACTTGGACTGGGACGCGATCCGGGGCCGGATCTCCACGGTGGTCGGCATCGCGAATTTTTCGAGAGCCGGCCGTTCGACCCTCGACTTCCACGAGTTGGCTCAGGCCATCCTCAAGGACCTCGGCGACATCGACGTGCCGTCGTTCCGCGTCAGCGCGCGTCGAGCGGACAAGCGCTTCCCGTTCACTTCGCCGCAGATCGAGCGTGAGGTGGGCGGCCTCATCAAGGCCGCGAAGGGGTGGAAGGTCGACCTGGACCACGGGGCCTTGACGATTCATCTCGAGATCTTGCCCACCCACTCGTTCTATTTCTTCGGCAAGGAGCCTGGCGCGGGCGGTCTACCGTCCGGCACCGGTGGCAAGCTCGCCTGCTTGATCTCCGGTGGCATCGATTCGCCGGTCGCGGCGTTTCGCATGATCCGTCGTGGCTGTCGTGTGCTGCTGATTCATTTTCACAGCTACCCGATCCTGTCGCGAGCGTCGCAGGAGAAGGTGCGTGAGATCGCCGCCGTGCTGACGCGCTACCAGCAGGAGACTCGACTGGTCCTGGTGCCATTTGGTGAGGTGCAACAGCAGGTCGTGCTGCTGGTGAAGCCGGAGATGCGCGTCATCGTCTACCGACGGCTCATGCTGCGCATCGCAGAAAAGATCGCGCTGCGGTGGCATGCGCGTGCGCTGGTCACCGGAGAAGTCGTCGGTCAGGTGGCATCGCAGACGCTCGAAAACCTCACCGCGATCGCCGAAGCCTCGTCGCTCGAAATTCTTCGCCCACTCGTGGGAATGGACAAGGACGAGATCGCCGAACAGGCGGCGCGGCTCGGCACCTTGGACATTTCGAACATCCCCGACCAGGATTGCTGCACGCTCTTCACACCACGGCATCCGGCGACACGGGCGCGCCGCGATCAAGTGGTGCTTGCTGAGGCCTCGCTGCCAATCGACGCGCTGGTTGAGAGCGCATTGGCCGGGGCGGTCGTGGAGGAGTTCGAATTCCCAGTGCTAGAATTGGCCGCTGGCGCGGCGACGACGCCCGCCTGACGAGGAGCGTCATGTTCGAATCGACTTCCCAGATGATTGAGGCCCTGCGGCCGGCGGCCACGGTGTTGCACGATCAGATCACTGTGACCGATGCGGCGGCCGTCACTGGCGCCCTGGTCGACCAACTGGCGTGGACTGCGGCGTTTGGGACCACTCCAGAGCTGAAAGGTACGGCGCGCTGGATCATCCGGTCGCTTGCGGCGCACGCCGGCATTCGGCCGGCATCGATTCACGACCTCTACATGGCGATGGGCCGCGGTGACGCGTCAGGCTTCACTGTGCCGGCAATCAATGTCAGGGCCATGGCCTATGACACGGCCAGGGCTGTGATCCGGTCCGCGGTGGCGCTCAAGGCCGGCGCGTTCATCTTTGAAATTGCCCGTTCGGAGATCGGCTACACCGAGCAGCGGCCGCACGAATACTCGTCGATCGTGCTGGCGGCGGCGCTGCGCGAAGGGTTTCACGGTCCGATCTTCATCCAGGGCGACCACGTCCAAGCCAATGCCAAGAAGTTCAATAGTCCGGAGAAGGACAAAGAGCTGGGCATCCTGCGTGCCTTGATCAAGGAAGAGATCTCGGCCGGGTTCTTCAACATCGACATCGATACGTCGACCTTGGTCGATCTCGACAAGCCCACGCTCGAAGAGCAGCAGGAAGTGAACATCACGCTGGCGGTCGACTTCGCGGAGTTCATCCGCAGCGTTGAGCCCAAGGGCGTGACTGTGTCGGTTGGTGGAGAGATTGGCGAGGTCGGCGGCAAGAACTCCGACGTTCACGAGTTGCACTGCTACATGCGTGGCTTCAACCGTAAACTCGCGGCGCGGCATCCCAGCATGACCGGGCTGAGCAAGATCAGTGTGCAGACCGGCACAGCGCACGGCGGGTTCGTGAACGCTGACGGCTCGGTGCGGAAAGACGTGGCGATTGATCTGGACACCTTGAAGGAGTTGTCCCGTTTGTCTCGGCGCGAGTACGGGCTTGGCGGCGCCGTCCAGCACGGGGCATCAACGCTGCCGCTCGATGCCTTCGATGCGTTCCCACGCTACGACGCGTGCGAAATCCACCTCGCCACCGATTTCCAGAACATGGTCTACGAGCATCCGAAGTTCCCGGCGGCGCTCAGAGCGGAGATGTACGCGTGGATTCGCGAGCACGCGACTGAAGAGCGCAAGCCCAAGGACACCGAAGAACAGTTCATCTACAAAGCGAGGAAGAAGGCGATCGGCCCCTTCAAGCGCCAGATGTGGAGTCTCGATGAGGCCTCTCGCCTGGCGATTGGCCATTCGCTCGAGGAGCGATTCACCTTTCTGATGCGGCAGTTGAAGATCGAGGGCACGGCTCAGGTCGTGGCCAAGTTCGTCCACGCGCCACAGCTGCCAATTGACCGCGCCGCCGAGATAGTGGCAGCCGGAGGCACTATCACCAAGGAAGAGCGAAAGGCCGAGGGCCTCGCGGACTAGCGGTGCAGCACTTCCTCGCCGTGCGCGGGGCCCAGGCATGTGGTGCCGTCGTAGGGAATACGCAGTGTGTCGCCCTCGATGTGTCCGGTTCCGCTCAGGGTGATTGGGCACGACAGCAGACCCAGTGTCGCCGTGGCATTCACCTGATACGGCACGTCCATTCCGTTGAGCGTGCCCGTGACGGTGCCGGTTGCGGTGATCCCATTCACGCACGTCGCCGAAAATTGCCCGGTCAGGGAGTTCCCGCTTTGCGCGGTGACCGTCCACTGAAAATTCGTGCACGAACTGCCGGCCTGCGAAACCGACGCTGATGTCCAGGTCCCAATAAGGTTCGGGATTTGGACACCGCTTGGCGACGAGGGGTCCAGACTGGCGCAGGCGGTGGTGAGGGCGGCAGCGACAAGCGCGGCGATGGCGAGTAGGCGGTGGCTCATGATGACAATTCCGTGGCGCGACGTTCGGATCTGTCCGGCGCGTCTGCCCCAAGGGCGTCCAATACCGGGCAACGTGATAGTTGCGTTCCTGCGCTGCATGTCTGAGGCCAGCTCCCGGTTAGCAGGGCTCGCCGCTATAATTCCAACGCTATGTCGATTTTGAAAGTGTCGCGGATGGGGCATCCAGTGTTACGGAGTAAGGGCCGCCCGCTCGATCGCGCCGAACTCAAGGATCCCCTTGTCCAGAAGCTCATCGACGACATGATGGACACCATGGTCGAATACCACGGCGTCGGCCTGGCCGCGCCGCAGGTGCACGAAGGCTTGCGCCTGTTCGTAGCGGCACTGGAACTGGGTGGCGACGAGCCGGAGACGATCGCCATCATCAACCCGGAGATCACCCCGATCGGCGGCGAGCTGGTGGAGGGCTGGGAAGGCTGTTTGAGCATTCCCGACATCCGTGGCAAGGTGCCGCGCTTCAAAGAGATCAAGGTCAAGGGGCTCGATCGTTACGGCGACCGCTTCGAACTCCGCGCGGTGAACTTCTCGGCCCGGGTGATTCAGCACGAGACCGACCATCTTGACGGCGTCCTGTTCTTTGATCGAATGAAGGCGCTTGAGACGTTGACCTACCTCGACGAGTACTCCCGCTACTGGGCGAAACAGGATGAGGACGAGGAGGAAGAAGAGTAGTCGCTACGCTTCGGGCGTTGGGCTTGTCCTCTTCTGTTCCAGGTTCCGCTCGGACTGCAGTCGTTCCAGCTCCACGATGGAGTGGTCGGCGAAGCGCATGGCTTCCGCGATTGCATGGTGGCCAGCCTGCTCCCCGATGAGCCGGTGCATGGCCTGGCAGACACGCCGATACGATGGGTGCCCTTGAGGCGCGGTGCGGAGTTCGATCACATGCATCGCCTCACGTGCGTTCATGTCCATGTAGAACCGCACCCGGTAGGCCATCACCACCGCATACGACGCGGCCATCTTCAGCCCTGCCGCCGCCAGCCGGTCGTACATCGCGGCCGAGCGCTCCATCACTTCACGCCATTCGGGAATCGCGCCGGCATCCTCGAGTGCTGCCGGCTCGACAAAGCCATGCTGCGGTGTGAGCGGTTGCCATTCAAGTGTCAGTAGACGATGGCGCTGCAGGTCGCGGAAGGCCCCGTAGTCTGCAATCACGTCGAACCGATAATGCGTGCGCTCGAACGCTCGCCCGGGCTTGTGCCGCCGGTTGGCGCGGTTGCCAGCGTAGGTGAGGAGCACCGACCGCCGTTCGTCCGAAGACATCTGCCGTGCGATGGCCAGCAATTGGTCGTCGGGAAGCGTCGATTGCGAGTACAGCACCGACGCCACGACCTTGATCTCGCCCTCCGGATCGAACTCGGTGAGCGTGACCTCGTCTCGTGCGGCGGGCACGGCGTGCGCCACCAACGCATCGACACGGGCCTGGGTCGCCGCACTGGTGTCGGCGAAGTACTGACTCCACCGCGCACCACGGTGGGACTGATCCACACGCACCAGAAAGGCGGGCATGACCTTGCGAAGCTCGGCCAGCATCAGCGTGGCGTGGTCTCGGACCTCCGCGAGCGGATGCGCGAACATACGAAGCAAGAGCGCTTCGTAGGCCTGGCCTGTACCAAACAGGCCGACGTTTGACGTGGTGGCCGCCGGCAGCAGGCCGCGCAGCGTATCGAGTGCCTTGGCCCGAATCACCGATCGATAGACGCCATCGGAGTCCTCTGGTGCCTTGGGATACTTCGCGCGGAACTGTTCCTCGAGCGCCGGAATCCATTTCGCGTAGACCTCAAAGGCACGGTCCATGGTGGCCCGGAATTCGCCGGCGAGCGGCGACGAAGCGACCTCCGCAGGCACGTGATACTTCCAGCGGCCATGCGGTCTCGCGGTGTAGGGCACGTAGCGCGTGGATTGCTCAAGGTAGGCCATCAATCGGCCCCACTCGAGCACCTTGGTCAGGATGTTCGACACGCCCTCGCACGCCAGGTGCGCGGTGCCGAGCTGTGCCACTGAGTCGTCCCCGTACTCGTTCAGTACGCGTGCGTAGAGCCTATCGGCCCGCTCCGTGGGTGCCGCCCCCTGCGCGGCTGCGCCAGCCGGCACATCGCCGGCAAACTCGTCAAGGAAGAGACGCCTCAGCGACTTCGCCGATCGTGAGTAGCGCGCGAAGAGCGCGCCCTTCACGGTCTCCGGAAGATTCGTCAGTGCAAACACTGATAGGTCAGTGTTGGAAAAGTACGGCGCCAGCGCCCGCGCTTCGTCACTGGTGAACGCGTCTGTCGTTTCAGTCGGGAGCATTTCGAGGTCAGGTATTCTACCTCTCACGGAGTACGACTACCGCGCGCCCGATCTCTGGCCGGCGGACGGCTGAGAAAAGGTTTGACTGAGTTGTGAAAGCATTCACACAATCGACGCCATGATTGAACTGTCGCATGTCACCAAGGAGTTCGCCGGCAAACGCCAGGTCGTCGCGCTACGCGACGTCTCGCTGTCGATCGCGAAAGGTGAGATGGTGTCGATCATCGGTCCCTCCGGATCTGGTAAGTCGACGATGCTGAATCTACTGGGCGGCCTTGATCGGGCCACCACCGGCGACGTCCGCATCGACAACGAATCGCTTGGTGGCCTGTCAGATGATGCGCTCACGCGAGTGCGGCGAGACAAGATCGGCTTCATCTTCCAGTTCTTCAATCTGCTGCCGACGCTCAGTTGCGTTGAGAACGTCGGCTTGCCGCTGCACCTTCGCGGCTGGCCTCGGGCCAAGGTAGAGGCGCGGGCGACAGAACTACTGGAGCTCGTGAAGCTGGGTAAGCGATTGACCCATCTGCCGGAGGAACTGTCCGGCGGCGAGCGGCAACGCGTGGCCATTGCCCGAGCACTGTCGATCTACCCGCCGGTTCTTCTTGCCGACGAACCGACCGGCAATCTGGACACCAACACCGGTGTCGAGATTCTCGGGCTGATTCGCGACCTGCATCAGCGCCTCGGGTCGACCGTCGTGATCGTCACCCACGACATGAAGGTGGCGGAGAGTTGCCCGCGCACCATCACCATTCGCGACGGAGTCATCGTCGAAGACGTGAGAAGGACACCGCTCCCGACATGATGCTTCTACGGCTGATGAGCTGGCCGTACATCCGCACCCACGTCCTCCGCACGCTCCTCACCGTCGCCGGCATCGTCCTGGGCGTTGCCGTCTTCGTCGGCATGCACACGGCCAATCAGAGTGTGCTGTTGGCCTTCAATCAGACGGTCGACCGGATCGCCGGCAAGACCCAGCTGCAGGTGAGCGCCGGGGAAACCGGGTTCAACGAAGAGGTCCTGGAGACGGTGCAGGCCTCACCTTCCGTCGGCATTGCGGTTCCCGCCATCGAGGCCGTGGTCGATTCGGGGATTGTCGGCCAGGGAAATCTGCTGGTCCTAGGCACTGACATGACCGGCGATCGGGGCCTGCGCGATTACGACCTCGAGGCGGGCGACGAGGCCGTCATCGACGATCCACTCGTGTTTCTGGCTCAGCCCGATTCGTTGATTGTCACGCGGGAGTTCGCCGACCGGAATCACATCGTCGTCGACTCACAGATCAAGCTCGGGACGGTGCTCGGCGACCGCACCTTTACGGTCCGCGGCATCATGGCCGCGTCCGGGCTGGCAAGCGCCTTCGGCGGAAACATTGCGATCATGGACATCTACGCTGCCCAGCGGATGTTCGGGCGCGGTCGGACCTTCGATCGTATTGATGTGGCGGTGCGTGAGGGTGTCGAGGTGGCGACCGCGCAGGCCGAATTGCGTACCCAGCTGGGCCCCGGTTTTCAGGTCGATCCACCGTCGGGACGTGGCCGGCAATTTGAGGCGATGACGGCGGCGTACTCGATGATGGTCAACATCTCGAGCCTGTTTGCGCTCTTCATCGGCATGTTCATCATCTACAACTCGTTTTCAATTGCCGTGACACAGCGACGATCGGAGATCGGGATTCTCCGCGCGCTCGGTGCGACGCGGGCGCAGATCCGCTGGTTGTTTCTTGGTGAGAGCGCCGTGACGGGCCTTGTCGGATCCCTCGCCGGGGTTCTGTTCGGGCTGCTCATCGCGCGTGGCATTGCGGCCTCCATTGGCGATCTGATGAGTGGTGTCTACGGCGTGGCCCAGCGCGCGGAGGAGGTATCGACCAGCCCCTGGCTGCTGGGTGCATCGCTGGTCATCGGTGTACTGACAAGCGTCGTGGCGGCGCTGATTCCGGCCAGGCAGGCGGCAAGGGTCGATCCAGTACACGCGCTGCAGAAGGGCCGACACCAGGTGCTGACGGAGCGGGAGAGCCGTCTGCGCGCGAGCGTGGCCGGTCTTCTGGCTCTCCTCGCGGTGGCTTGCATCGCCGCGGGCGGATCGCGCATCACGTTCTATCTGGGATACGTCATCACCATTGTTGTGGCCCTGCTGCTCGGCCCCATCCTTTCTCTGGCGCTGGCGCGGGCGCTACGTCCGCTGCTGCGCCTGGTGCGACCGGTCGAGGGTGCTCTGGCTGCAGATAGCCTGATTCAGTCTCCTCGTCGGACTTCCGCGAGTGTTGCGGCGGTGATGCTGTCACTCGCTCTTGTCGTGGCGTTTGCAGGAATGGCCCGGGCCAGCTACAACTCGATCATCGACTGGATGGAGACCGCCCTCAATCCCGATCTATTTGTGATGCCCTCGCAGGACGTCGTGATTCGTACGCTCAGGTTTCCTGAGGACATGGGCGCGGAGATTGCCACAGTTCCCGGCGTTCGCCGCGTCCAGATGGTGCGTGACGCCCGGATTGTGTTTCGGCAGACGCCAGTGATGGTCGTCGCGACCGACGTATTGAGTCTTTCAGAGACCGCTCAGCGGCCACCCGTGCAGGGGCGGGTGGACACCATGTATCGAGAGACTGCCGTGGGTCGCGGACTGATGGTGTCTGACAACCTCGCGCAGCTCCAGCGGCTCTCCCTTGGCGAGACGCTCGAGATCGACGCGCCGCACGGGACCATTCGTCTGCCGATCGTCGGGATCGTCATTGACTACTCCGATCAGCAAGGCACCATCTTGATGGAGCGCGCGCTGTTCAAGAAGTACTGGCACGACGACTCAGTCAACGCGTTCCGCGTGTATCTGGACCCAAGTGCGCAGGTGCCTGAGGTCCGTCAGCAGATTCTTCAGCGCTACGCCGGCAAGCGTCAGGTGTTTGTGCTGACCAATGCAGAGCTGAAGGCGTACATTCTGAAAGTCACCGACCAATGGTTCGGGTTGACATCGGTACAGATCGCCGTCGCTGTGCTGGTAGCCATACTGGGAATCGTGAATACACTGACGGTGTCGATTACGGACCGTCGGCGGGAACTGGGTGTGCTTCAGGCCGTGGGCGCTCGTCACCGACAGATCCGGGGCACGATCTGGATGGAAGCGCTCAGCATTGGTGCACTGGGGTTGTTGCTTGGTGGTGCGCTTGGCGCCGTGAATCTGTACTTCATCCTGCAGATCGTTCAGCACGATATCGCCGGGATGCGACTCTCCTATCAATTTCCGTTCACGACGTTGCTGGCGCTGGTGCCGACCATCCTGGGCGCGGCGTTCATTGCCGCACTGTGGCCGGCCGAATCCGCTGTGCGTGGATCGCTGGTGGAGGCACTCGAGTATGAGTAGAGCAGCGCTTGTCGGTCTGGCGATGCTGGTGTCGCTCGGCGGTTCGGTCATAGCCGCAGACGAGGCCAGGGCGATTGTGGCTGAGGCGCAGCGCCGTACCGACGCGACATCGCAGAGCTACGAGGGCCTTCTGCAGGTCTTTGACGGAAAGGGCAAGGTCTCCGACAAACGCTGGACCCTTCAGCGCCAGGGGGCACATGGTCAGAGCAAGATGGTGTTGCGCTTCAGCCTGCCCGCGGAGGTGAAGGGCGTGGCTCTATTGGTGGTCAATCATCCCGATCGCGCCTCGGACCAATGGATGTGGACGCCGGCAGTCGAACGCGACCGTCGCATTGCCCTGCAGGATCGGTCGACTCGGTTCTTCGGTACCGATTTTAGTTTCGAGGACCTCGAGGAGCGCGACGTCGATCAGTACGACTATGTGCTTCAAGGCGACGATGCGGTCGACGGAGCGATGTGCTGGAAGATTCAATCTGTGCCCAAGCAGTCCAAGTCGTCGCAGTACTCGCGCTCGCTGGTGTGGATCCGCAAGGACAACTACGTGGTCGCCCGCATCGACAGCTTTTCGAAAGGCGAACCCGTGCGGCGTCTCACCTACACCAACATCACCAACGTGCAGGGCATCTGGACGGCACGGACGCTCGACATGACAGACCTGAGGCGGGGCAGCCGCACGCGATTGACGCTCGACAAGTTGCAGTATGGCGCACCGATGAAAGACGAGGACTTCACATTGCAGGCGATTCGACGGCCTTGAGCGCTCGTTGGTCGGGCCGATGTGCCCGTAGCCGCTGCATCCTCGGGTTGGTGGTGTCGTTACTGCCTTCTACGGGCGTTGCACAACACCTCACACAGCGTGGCTTTGTTGAATTCCGTGTGACCGGCTTTCCTGAAGCCCCGGTCAACGACCGGACCAGCGTCGTTGGCGACCTGGTCTGGCGTCAGGAAGTGTTTGCGACGCCGGCGCCATGGATACAGCTGGCCGCCGGCGTGGACGGTCGGCTCAACACACACGATCAGGTGGACGTCTCGTGGCGCATGGACCTCCGGAATCGAACCGTGCTGCGGCCGGCGCTCGGGCTACGGCGGCTGAGCGCCACCCTGACCCGCGGACCGTGGACCGTGGATCTCGGCAAGCAGTTCATCCGATGGGGAACGGCTGACATCGTGACGCCGACCGATTGGTTCGGGCCTCGCGACTATCTCAATGTGGTCGATGGTGAGTTCCTGCCGGTGACTGGGGCGCGTGCCGTCGGCGAGTTCTCGGGAAACCGGTTTGAGGTGGCGTTTCTGCCATGGCTGACGCCGAGTCGGGCGCCATTGCTCGATCAACGGTGGACAGTCCTGCCAGCATCGATTGTCGTGGTTGATCCTCTCACCGGCCAGGCCACGACCGTCCCGTTGGGCTCGTTGAACGATACCTCGCCAGCATTGACGCACAAGATCCAGAGCGGCCTGCGCTGGGGTCATACCGGGTCGGGTTACGAATTCTCGTTGTCGTTCTTTGATGGCAACAACACGCTGCCGAACGTGGCTGTCACCCCGGGGCTGGTCCCAGGGCACCTCGACGTCGCTCGGGACTACGTCTTGTTGCGTTCGTATGGTGCTGATGTCGCCGTACCGCTGCGTTGGTTCACGGTGAAGGGTGAGACGGCCTGGTTCACGAGCCCTTCGATCGACACAGACGAGTACGTGATCTACGTCGTGCAGATCGAACGCCAGAGCGGCGAATGGACGCTTCTAGGTGGTTACGCGGGAGAGGCGATCACTGCGCAGGGCGTCGACCTCTCGTTTGCCCCCAACCGCGGTCTAACGCACGCGGTGGTGGCGCGAGTCTCGCGCACCATCGACGCCAATCGCTCAGCGACGTTCGAAACCGCCATTCGTCAGAACGGTGCGGGCGCCTACCTCAAGGGTGAGTACTCGCAGGCGCAGGGCGCTCACTGGCGCGCCAGTGTCGCCGGGTCTTGGATTGGCGGTGACCCTGAGGACTTCCTCGGCCAGTACCGAAAGAACTCGCACATCGTGGCGTCGCTGCGCTACAGCTACTGAGACGTGATGGCGTCGGCGTTTCACCCTCTCGCCTTGCACGCAGCCAACCCTGGACCAATGACGGGCCACGGTAACTGGACCTATCTCATCATGGGAGGGGGCTCAGCTGCACTGATTGACGCAGGCGTCGGCCGGCCGGAACACCTGGCCGCAATCGCCGGCACCCTCGCGGCGTCAGGCTCGACCCTGGACACGTTGATTGTCACGCATGGACACAACGACCACGTCAACGGCACACCGCATCTGCAGGCCGCCTACCCTGGACTCAGCTGCCTGAAGTATCCGTGGCCCGAAGAGGACCGGAAGCTGCCGATCATGTGGGAGCGGCTTGCCGATCAGCAGCACGTGTCGGCGGGAGCCACGACGCTCGCCGTGGTGCACACGCCTGGTCATGCGCCCGATCACTGTGCGCTGTGGCACGAGGCATCCCGAACACTCTTCACTGGCGACCTGGTCATTCCTGGTGGCAGCGTCGTGATACAGATCGCGCGCGGAGGAGACATGCAGGCCTACCTTGCCTCGCTTGAACGGCTTCTGGCGCTCCAGCCCGCGCGTCTACTGCCGGCGCACGGCCCTCCGGTCGAGAATCCTCAACGAGTGCTCACCGCGGCCATCGCGCATCGGCTCGAGCGAGAGGAGCAGGTGTTAGCGGCGCTAGCAGCGGGTCACTCGAGCATCGCCGGGATCGCCGAATCCATCTATCATGGTCTGCAGTCGGCGCTGATGCCGCTGGCGCGGGAGAATGTGCGCGCGCACCTCGAGAAGCTGCAGCGCGAAGGGCGCGTCCCGGGCGCGCCGACCGACAGCGCCCATGATTGAGCGCCGAGACGGACAGGGTGAATAGCGAAATGAACAATGTCATCGACTTCATTCAGGTCAATCGTGACCGTTACCTCCAAGAGCTAAAGGACTTACTGGCGATTCCAAGCATCAGCGCGCTGCCAGAACACGCCGGCGATGTTCGTCGCTGTGCTGAGTGGTGCGGCGATGAGATGCGTCGCATCGGACTGGACAGTGTCGAGCTGATCGAGACGCCAGGCAATCCCGTAGTCTACGGCGAGTGGCTCGGTGCACCGGGCGCGCCGACGATTCTTTTCTACGGTCACTACGACGTGCAGCCGGTCGACCCGCTGAACCTGTGGGAATCTCCACCCTTCGAAGCGACCGTGCGCGACGGCGAGATCTACGCCCGCGGCGCCGCCGATGACAAGGGCCAGGTATTCATGCATTTCAAGGCGATCGAGGCGCACCTGAAACAGAACGGTCGCCTGCCGGTCAACATGAAGCTGATTCTCGAAGGCGAGGAAGAAGTCGGCAGTGCGAACCTGGACGACTTCATCCGTGCCCACAAGCCGAAGCTTGCCGCCGACGTTGTCGTCATTTCCGATTCGGCAATGTTCGCCAGGGGCGTACCGTCGATCTGTTACGGCCTGCGCGGACTTGTTTACTTTCAGATTGACTTGCGCGGCAGCTCAACGGATCTGCATTCAGGATCATTTGGCGGCGCGCTGGCGAATCCGGCCTTCGTGCTCGCGCAGATGATCGCGCAGATGAAAGACCGCAGCGGCCGCATCAAGATTCCTGGCTTCTACGACGATGTGCGGGAGTTGGCGGCGGCGGAGCGCGCGGCGTGGTCGTCCCTGCCGTGGAATGAAAAGCGCTACCGCAAGGACTTCGGCATTCCGAAGCTGCAGGGCGAGACCGGCTTCAGCACGCTCGAGCGCACGTGGGCGCGGCCGACGCTAGAGGTGAATGGTCTGCTCTCCGGCTTCACCGGCGAAGGGGCGAAGACTGTGCTGCCGGCCGTGTCGATGGCCAAGATCAGCATGCGCCTCGTACCTGACCAGGATCCCAACAAGATTGCCGACATGTTCGAGGCGTACGTTGAGGACATCGCGCCGAAGACGGTTGAGGTGAAGATCACGCGCATGCACGGTGGCAAGCCGTGGATGGCCTCGTTTGACAACCCGTTCATTCAGGCGGCGGGGCGGGCGATTGAGAAGGGTTTTGGTCGCGCGCCAATCTTCACGCGGGAAGGCGGATCGATTCCTGTTGTGTCGACGTTCCAGGAGGAGCTTGGTCTGCCGTCCGTGCTTTTTGGCGTCGGGCTGCCGGACGAAAACGCGCATGCGCCGAACGAGAAACTGGATGTTGGGAATTTCCACAACGGTGTGATTGCCTCGGCGATTCTCTACGACGAAATCAGTCGAATGCAGGGGACGAAGGGTTCTTAGAGTACCCAGCATCCAGCACGAGCGCTGCCAGCCTCAATTCAGCGATGCGAGGCGGCGGCGGAGTGTCTTGATGTGCTCCCAGATCTGTTCGCGTTCGTCCTTCTCGTCCTGATCCAGGTCGCCCTTTGGGGATAGCGTGAGGTAGTGCTGCAGATCGCGCAGTGCCGCGGGGAAGTCGTTCAGGTGGTAGGCCAGCAGACCGCGGTCGCGCAGTTCGTTGATCGAGGAGGGGTCCACTGCGAGCAACATCTCAGTGATGTCGCGTGCCTGAGGGAATGAATGCATCCGGACGTAGGAGCGCTTCAGGTTCAACAGCAGGCGCGCCAGAATCTGGGGTTTCGTTGCATGGGCGAGCAGCTGCTGGTCCCAGCGCGCCTCATCACCTGAGCGTCGGTGAAGCAGCTCCCGGCACATGCCTTCGGTGAGCAACGCCCCACCATGATGGGCGTCAATAATTAGGTCGCGTGAATAACGAGAGCCGGCAGGCGCCGGACACCGCAACAAGAAATGTCCGGGAAAGTTGATCCCCTCGACATCGACGCCAGCCCGGTGTGCCACTTCCTTGTAAACCAGTGCCAGCGTAATGGGAATGCCGGTCCGTCGGTCGAGCACGTCGTTCAGGAAACTGTTGCGCGGGTCTTCGTAGTGGACGTCGTTACCGACAAACCGTAGCTCAGCAAAGAGGTAGCGATTGAGCGCGGTCACGCGCGCATAGGCGTCGGGGTCTACGTAGTCAGGCGTATCGGCTGGACTCACGGTTGCCGCCTCGACGCGAAACCTCGCCTCGTGCCCGAGCCGATCGAGTTGTGCCAGGTAGGGTGCGGCGTCGAGCGCTGGATAGGCAACGCGCGCGATCATCAGTGCGGCCACCGCAAGGTCAGGGTCGGGACTTCGTGCGATCTGGCTGAACGCCCGCACCAGCTCTTCAGAAATCACGCAGCAAGGATAGCGCAAAAGAAAACGGGCGGCGCCATCTGGCGCCGCCCGTGTCTGAATCAGTGGATGTAGTCAGGCAGTGGCTGATCTGGTCCGCTAGAAGCGAACACCGAAACCGAACTGCAAAGTGCGCGGCGTGGTGTACGCGAACCGATTGAGCGCGGTGCCGAAGTTCGGTCCGTAGTTCCAGTGCGTGCCCTGAACCGGCGTCTGCGTGAACGGATTGAACGCTGCGTACGTGGCTGGTGTCGAGACGTTCGTGCGAACCGTCTGGTCGATGCGTGTTTGCTGCACGGCGCCGCCGTTGGAGAAGATCGTGCCGCCGCATCCACAGAGTTGGAACTGACCGAACAGATTGACGACGCTCAGGTGGAAGAACGTGGTCACCGTGCGGCCGCCGACCTTCACCGGATACTCGTAGTTCGCAGCCAGGTCCGTACGCTTCTGGCCGACAGTGCGGAACGCATCGCGTCGATTTCCGCTCGTGCAGCCGAAGCCGGCTGTGGCCACTGCCGCGGGAACGTTCGAGCAGTCAGCGGCGAAGTAGTAGATCGTCGTTGATCCGTCCGGCGGTGTCAGATATCCGGGGTTGGTGACGAAGGCCTGTGGATTCGCGCCGTTGAAGCTCGCGTTGTTGAGGTTGTTTGCTCCAAATGGTGTGCCGCTTTCGAGCGTTTCGAGCAGGCTGACGCTCAGATTCTTCACCCAGGGAATGCCGTAGTTCACCCACAACCTAGCGCGATGGCGCTGATCGATCTGCAGGTCGCCTTCCGGGAAGTTCCATGACGCCTGACGATACTCCGGGTAGCTGAGCGCGTCGCTCGTGACCGGCCCGCTGGAGAGGTTCTCACCGTTGACATTGCCCCACGCGCGCGACAGCGTGTAGGTGGCGCCCACGTCGGTCCGGCTTGCCGGGCGATAGGTGCCCTGCGTCGTCAGACCGCTATACCGGCGCTTGAGCACGTCAGTATTCTCAATCAGCGCCAGGTCGTACTGCTTCCCCAGAGAGTCTTTGACTTGGCCGGTAGATGTGTCGGTGCGCTGGACGTAGAAGTTGTGGTAGTCGCGATACACATAGTCGGCGCGTAGCGCCGCCTTGTTGCCGAACTGACGATTCACCCCGGTGGCGTATTCAATGGCACTCGGCGACTTGAGGTTGCCGAGGATTTGCGGCGTGATGCCAGGCAGCGTTGGCTGACTTCGCAGCGGCCGCTTGATGCCGCCGTTGGCGTTGAACCAGTCGAAGATCTGAGCAATTGCCGCTGGGCTCGAGGTCAGCGTTGCTGCAGTTGAGTCGGCGTTGATGCTCGGCCCGCCATAGGTGAACCGGAAGCTCTGGGGGTTTCCGCCCGCAGACGAGGAGTCGCCGATACTGTTATTCAGTGCCGTGACGTACTGAGCGAAGCTCGCGGTGAGCGACCACTTCTGGTCTCCGAAAGGATCCAGCACCACGCCCAGGCGCGGGCTGAGCGCACTGTCTTTGGCCACCAGGTTGCCCTGCTGATCCTCGCCGTGATTCTTGTCCCAGCGGAGACCGAGGTTGGCGGTCAGGCGACCGTTGACGCGCCAGGCGTCGTTTACAAACGCCGAGTACGTCCGGAAGTTCGACCCTTGGCTCAGGACAGGGATTGGGTTGTACTGAATGAACGTTGACCCGTCGCCGAGCGAGACCGGATAGACGACGGCGGCCGTACCGGTTCCTCGGACGATCGTGCCGGTGTTGTAGATGCGATAGTCGCTGCCGGATTGGCGGTTGTTGGCGACGCGGATATCGTTGAAGCTGTCGCCGCCGGCGGTAACCGTGTGGGACCCTCGGTTATCTGTTGTCAAAAAGTACGTCAGCTTACCGAAGAGATCTTCGTTGTCCCGTTGCTCAGGCGTGCAGACGCCACAGAAGGTGGCTGACCAAAACCGCAGGCCCCGGGCATTGTCGATCATTAGAGTGCCGTCGATCAGGTCTTGCGATCGGGCACCGTCACCCTCGATCGTGAAGTGGCGCTTCGAGAACGTTGCCTCCACGAACAAGTTCGACCTGAGGACGCCGCTGTAGGTCACGACACCCAGGTCCTGTGGGGTGTTTCGCGTGTACAGGCTGGCGACGTCCATCGACGCCGCCGTGCTGAAGGTGTTGTTCACCTGGCTGTCGATGATCTTGGTGTAGGCGCCAACGACGCGATGATTCGAATTCATCGAGTACGTGCCCTTTCCTTCGTAGCGGCGCGACGGACGCTCATAGGTGTAGGGGATGTTGGTGGCCACGAGCTGGCGGCCTTCGGACTGGGTCTGGAGGCGTCCCGCAGTGAAAAACCAGAGACGGTCGCGCAGGATGCGTCCGCCGAGGGTGTACTCGTGCGTCGGCACCGTCTTGTTGATTCGTGTTTCCTTATGTGCCGGGTCGGCTGCGATGCTGGTGTTCTCGAAGGGTGTCAACCCGCGCCACTTGTCGTTGAACAGCGTCTCGCGGAAGGAGCCCGTATAGTCGTTGCCGCCGGATTTCGTAACAACGTTGACAACACCACCGGCAAACCGGCCGTATTCAGCAGATACGCCCGCCGTCGCGATCGTCGTCTCCTGAATTGCATCTTCGATGTAGAGGTCGTTGGCTTGGCCGCGCAGGTTCTCGTTGACCGTCACGCCGTTCACCAGAAACAGATTCTCAAAAGAAGCCGAGCCCGCGATCGAATACGCACCATTCGGGCCGGTCGGGTGAACACCCGGAGCCAGCAGCAGATAGGAGTTGATGTCTCGGTTTGTCGGCAGAGTCTGGATGAGTTCTCGGCGGAAGTTGGTGGCCACCTGCGAGGTGTTCAGGAGCACGTCGGCACTCGCCGCCGTAACCGTGACGCTTTCCGCGACATTGGCGAGGCCGAGTGTGACATTCACAGGCGCTACTTGCGTCGGCGCGACGGTGACCGAGAGCTGCTGGCGCTGAAAACTGCTCAGCTCAAACGTCGCCGTGTACGAGCCCGATGGCAGAGAGACCAGAACGAAGTCGCCGTTGGCCGCGGTGACCGTCGAGCGAACGCCCTGTAAATTCGGCGAGCTGACACTAACCGTGACGCCAGGAAGTGCGAGGCCTTGCGCGTCTTCGACGTGGCCTCGAATCGTACCAGTGGTACTTTGCGCCGCGGCGGGCTGTCCGGCAAAGACTACCGCTACCAGGAACAGCAACGTTTTCAGCAATCGCATCGAAAATTCTCCTCGTCGCACCAATGTGATGCGCCAGTATGTCCCTCCGACGGGACCGAAACCGGCGAACCGCGCGCAGTCTTCACAGTATTTCAATCGCATCCAAGAAAATGAATAGCGATCGCACGGACGGAGGGCTAGAGCCGCGAGAGTAACGTCGACGTGAGCTCATCCAAATGGTCAATTACCATATCGGCCTCAGCCCGGAGTTCGCTAGAGCTGTAGCTCTGCGTGATCCCGATGGTCTTCAGCCCTGCCCCTCGTGCCGACTGCAAACCCCATCGCGAGTCTTCCACTGCCACACAGGTCTCCGGACTCAGCCTCGAGCCGGTCTCCGCCGCGAGCCGCTGCACAGCGAGTCGATAGGGCGCCGGGTCCGGCTTGCTCGCCGGCGTATCCTCTGCCGAGACGACGATGGGGAAGTAGTGACTGAGTTGCTCGCGTTCGAGAACGCGGAGAATCTCCGGCCTGATGGCGCCTGAGGCGATGGCGATTGGGCCATAGGCGGCCATTCGTACAATCGCCTCCCGGGCACCTGGAAACAGCACCGAGCCGCCATGTTCGAGCGCTTCGAGCGCGACCGCCTTCTCGGCGACCAGCGTCGCGATGGTGGCGTCGCTCAGTGGCGTGCGTGCATCCTCCCCCATCGCCCTGAAGGCCCCCACATCGTCGAACCCAAGATAGCGGCTGTAGTAGTCCGCTTCCGTGAGGGTCAGGCCGACACGCGCGGCAACACTTCGAAAGGCATGGAAATGTAACGGCTCGCTGTTGGCGATAACGCCATCGAAGTCGAAGACAACGGCGGTGATCACGCGGAGGTCTTCATGCGTTCACCGGCGCGAATTGGCGTCTTGAGCCGATTTTCTGGCGGTGGATAGGGGCACTCGAACGCGGCGTTGTAATAGCAGTACGGGAGATAGGCGCGGTTGAAGTCGAGCTCGTACAAGCTGGTTGGCGTGCGATCGAGATCGAGGAAGCGGCCGGCAGGGTAGGTCTCTGTGCCACTGGTGAGATCGCTGAAGGGCACGAACAGCCGGTTCAGGTCATTCTCGGTGTACGCCGCGAGCGACATCGGCTGTCCCTTGAGGGTAAACGTCAGCATGCCTATCTTGATCATCCGGCGGGGCTGACCGCTCGAGGTCGGCATCATCACCTCGACGCGTGTTGTCGCCGGAGTCAGCGCCGCAAGCACGTGATACTCCGGGTCGACAGGGTAGTAGGCCAGCGGAAGAAACTGCGCCTTCTTGTCGGCCGGCACCGGGTCGTTGGTGCGCTGAAAGTCGGCGTCTTTTGACGCGCGAGCTTCAGCGATCCTCGCGGCGTAGTCCTGCGGATCGTCGGGAGGTCGGTTGCATGCTGCCGCGACCGTTGCGACAGTCAGTCCGAGCGCAATCGCCGCTGTTTGGAGCCCAGTCATCATCTCGGGCCTATTTTAGCGAAGACGTCGACCGGAGCCCTATCTAACTAGAAGACCCAGCCGCCCTTCTTCACGGCCTCGTCCGAAAGAAGCCGGCGAAGGGCCGCGGTGTTGATGGGGAGCTGTTTGAAGAATCGCCGGAACGCCGCCATCATTGTCCGCAGCGTGTCGCCCTCGGTCATGACTGCAAGCGCCTGACGCCCCGAGGCGTCGATGCGCATGGCCGCGTCGTTCACGAATATTCTGGCCGCCGCGGCATGGAGCGTGGCTTTGGGTTGACCCTCTGCCAGGGTCGCGCGCAGGAGCGCGCTTTCGGCGGCGAAGGTGTCGGTCAGCATGTCCGCTAGGTGCATCAGGACTTCCTGCTCGTCCGCCAGTTTGTCCCGATAGGTCTGCATCGCGAGGCCGAGCACCATGAGCGAAGCCTTCTTGAACGCCGTCACGGCTCGCCGTTCGTCGGCGAAGGGCGCCGAGTCTTCCGTGGGAAGGGCCGGCGGGCTGAGGAGCTCCTCCTGCAGCGCCTTGGCCGCCGCGATGATGCCAATCTCCCCCTTCACTGCACGGCGGGCAAACATGCCGGGGATGAGGAGACGGTTGATCTCGTTGGTGCCCTCGAAGATGCGGTTCACTCTCGCGTCTCGATAGTGGCGCTCGGCGGGATAGTCCCTCACGAAACCGTTGCCGCCGTGCACCTGAATGTTCTCGTCGAGGACAAAGTTGGTGCTCTCGCTCCCCGCCACCTTGGCGATCGATGCCTCGGCCGCAAACTCCTCGAAGGCGGCCAGTGTCGGCCCCTGATCTGTGGCGTCGTGCGGTGTCGACGCAATGCGCGTCTCAATGAGCCCGATGGTGCGATACACCAGACTTTCCACGGCGTAGGTGCGTGACACCATCTCGCCGAGCTTGTGTTTGATTGCGCCAAAGCTCGCAATCGGCTGGCCGAACTGCCGACGCTCGCCCGCATACTTCGCCGCTTCACCAATCGCCAGTCGTGCCGCGCCCACGCACATCGCGCCAAGTTTGAACCTGGCGAAGTTGAGGACATTGAAGGCAATGCGGTGTCCTTTGCCGACCTCGCCGAGCAGGTTCTCGGCAGGCACGACCACGTTCTGGAAGAGCACCGGCGTGGTCGAGGAGCCGTGGAGCCCCATCTTGTGCTCCTCTTTCCCGTTGGTCACGCCGAAGGCCCGTTCGACGATGAACGCCGTGAATAGCTCACCGTCGACTTTCGCAAAGACGATGAAGATGTCCGCGAAGCCGCCGTTGGTGATCCAGGCCTTCTCGCCGTTCAGCGTGAAGCTGCCGTCAGCGTTCCTGGTGGCGCGCGTGCGGGCGCCAAGCGCGTCAGATCCCGACCCTGGTTCGCTCAGGCAGTACGCGCCGACGAGTTCGCCAGACAGCACGCGCGGCAGGTATTTCTGCTTCTGCGCCTCGGTGCCGAACAGCACCAGGGGGAGTGCGGTGAGGTTAGACTGCGCGCCGAAGGTGGCCCCAAACGAAGCTCCACCCGACATCCGCTCGCTGACGATGAGCGACGACACCTTGTCCAGGCCCACTCCACCGTAGGCCTCGGCAGCGTCGACGCCAATCAGGCCGAGGTCGCCACAACGGCGGACAAGGGCTCGCGCCAGCGCCCAGTCCTTGCCTTCGAGGCGGTCAAGCGCCGGTAGCACTTCTTTCTCGACGAAGTCGCTGACGGTCTGGCCGATCAGGCGATGCTCGTCGGTCAGGCGCTCCGGCGTAAAGACAGTGGCTGGGTCCGTGTCTCGCAGCAACCATTCACCACCGCGAAGTGTTGTGGCCGTTGAAGGAAGAGTCATGTCGAGGTTCCCCGGGAAATCAGAGGCGTTCAAAGATGCCGGCGGCGCCCATGCCACCGCCGACGCACATGGACACGATGCCGTACCGGCTGCGGCGCCGGTGCATTTCAGAGAGGAGGGTCGCGGTGAGCTTCGCGCCTGTGCAGCCAAGCGGATGACCGAGCGCGATTGCGCCGCCGTTCACGTTGAGGCGCTCCGGGTCGATCGGTAGCTCCTTCAGACACGCGAGGACCTGCGCTGCGAACGCCTCGTTCAGCTCTACAAGATCGATCTGATCGAGCGTGAGCCCGGCCAACTTCAGCGCTTTTCGAATCGCCGGCACAGGGCCGATGCCGAATCGCTCTGGCTCAACACCGGCCGTTGCAAATGCCACGAACCGCGCCAGCGGGGTGAGTCCACGTTCGCGCGCCAGACTCGCAGAGGTGACCAGGACCGCCGAGGCACCGTCGCTCGTTTGGGAGGAGTTGCCGGCGGTTACGCTGCCCTTGGTGTGAAACGCCGGCCTGAGTGTGGCGAGCGCCTGAAGCGTGGACTCGCGCCGCGGTCCCTCGTCGACCGAGAATACGCGCGCCGTGGTCTTGCCCGTGGCCGGGTCCACCAGGCGGGCGGTCACCGGCACGATCTCGTCCACGAAGCGCCCGCCGTCGATGGCTGCCAGTGCCCGCTGATGACTGCGCAGCGAGAATGCGTCCTGTTCCTCGCGCGAGATGCCGGCTTCGCGTGCGTGATTCTCGGCGACTAGCCCGGTGCTGAGGTAGGCGTCGGGGTAGTGTGCGACGAGCGCCGGATTAGGCGCCACCGTGTGCCCGCCCATCGGAATGAGGCTCATCGACTCTGTACCGCCGGCAATGATTGCTTGCGCGCCGCCGCCCTTGATGCGTTCGGCGGCGAATGCGATTGCCTGGAGGCCCGACGCGCAGAACCGATTGACGGTCACAGCCGAAGTCGTCACGGGCACTCCAGCTCTCAAGCTGGCGATGCGCGCGACGTTGAGTCCCTGCTCTGCCTCCGGCATGGCACAACCCAGTATCACATCGTCGATCTCTGCGGGGGCGATGCCTGGCGCCCGCTTCAACGCCTCGGCGATCACCACTGCCGCCAACTCGTCAGGGCGGGTGCCTCGCAGCGTGCCGTTTGGTGCCTTGCCCACCGCCGTTCGCACCGCAGAAACGATCACAGCGTCATGCATCATGATGGCCAGTCTCCAAGGAGATCTTCGACGGCGTCCGCAACTTGGCTGACCTTGCCGTCGAATAGGTGATCTGATCCTTCGATGATCGCCAGTTCCTTCGGATCCGCCGAGCGCGCGTAGAACTCGCGGATGTGTTTCTCCGAACAGATCTCATCGAACTCACCGTGGATGAAGAACTTCGGCTTCGTGCTGGCGGCCACGGCGCTGAAATCGTAGTTGTTGACTGGCATGGCTATACCGAGCAGCAACGACACGCGCGGGTCGTTGGCGCCAACCGACAGGCCCACCCATGATCCGAACGACATGCCTGCCGCCCAAAGTGGCGCGCCCGGATAGCGTTGGTGCATGACGTCGAGCGCGGCCTTGAAGTCGTCCATTTCCCCATGCCCATCGTCGAACTGCCCGCCACTTTTGCCGACACCGCGGCAGTTGAAGCGCAGGACGACGCAGCCGATCCGGGCAAGCGCCTTAGCGGCCTGGTACACAGTCTTCGTGTGCATGGTGCCGCCAAACTGCGGATGCGGATGATGGAACACCACCGCTGCGCGAATCGGCCTCGCGGGTGAGCTGATCACCAGTCCCTCAGGCGACCCACCAAGCGCGGGCGGTTCGTCCAGCAGGACTTCGAGTCGGCCGACCGGCCCCTGAATTTCACGCAGCACTGCCATGGTGACTCAGCCACTCTCCCGAAAGAAACTGCCGCACGATACGGGCGAATTCGTGCGGTCGTGTGGCGAACCCCAGATGACCGGTCCGCTCGAGGACGGCTACCCGGGCTCCCCCTATGAGCCGTGAATACTGGCGCGTCCCCCCGACGTCGACGACGTGATCAAGGGCGGGATCGCCGTGGATAATGAGCGTCTGGCAACGTACCGCGATGCAGTCGCTCAGCCGATCGTAAGTGCCAATGAGACGTGCCCGCCTCGCCATGCGTGCCGCTGATCCTGGTGCGAGCATCGCCGTGGCTAGAAAGCCGGCCGCGAATCGCAGTTGGTCAGCGGCGCGGGGAAAGACCACTCGAATCTCGCGATGTAGACGTTGCAGCGCGCCCACGGCGAAGAGCGGCGCAAACAGCCACGGCCGCTTCGTGTAGAGCTCGTGCTGCTCGCTCAGATGCCAGTCCGGGCCCGGCACTGACACCAGCACCAGGGATGACACCCGCTCTGGCGCGCGTGCCGCAAAGCGCAGGGCGACGAGTCCTCCAAACGAAATGCCGCAGATCGCCGCCCGCGCAATACCTCGGCTGGCGAGCGCAGCGTCGATCTGATCGGCGTAGCCGTCCAGTCCAGGGCGTAGGGCACCCCAGTCCGCCGCCGGCTCGTCACCGAGCGAGAAGGTCAGGACTCGGTGCGTTTGAGCAAGCAGGTCCACAACGCCCTGGATCCACTCCCATCGCCCCTGAATGCCGGGCACGATGACCAGCGGGTCGCCCCGTCCTCGCTCAATGACCTGCATGGTTGATCGTCCGGCTAAAGCCGAACACGACCCGCACACCCTGCGTCCGCGTACGCCAGTTTCACGGACGTCAATTCCTTAGCGGCTTGCCTGTAGTCAGGGTGTGCTGAATCCGCTCCAGCGTGCGTCGCTCGCCACACAGCTTGAGAAACGCTTCGCGCTCGAGGTCCAGCAGCTGTTGCTCGCTGACGGTCGTGGCATGTGGAAGTGCGCCGCCGGCGATGACGTGTGCCAGCGTCCGGCCGATGAGGGCATCGTGATCGCTGATACGCGCACCACGCCACAGCAAGTGCACACCAAGGCAAAGTGCTGCTTCGACGCTTTCACCACCAACCGGAATGGGCTGCGACGTCGGCACGGTGTAACCGGTTGCCGCGCGGTCGAGTGCCACCATCTTGGCGTCGGCCAGCACGCGGTCGCGGTTCATCGTCACACTGTCGCTGTCCCGGAGGTAGCCGATCTGCCGCGCGTTGGCCGCGCTGGTCGAGGCCTTGGCGAGTGCGATGGTTTCGAAGACGCTCTGCGAAGGTGCCAGCGGATGTGCCCCAGGTCCTGCGAGACGCATCGCACGCGCCAGCATCTCCTTGGTACCGCCGCCAGCGGGAATGAGCCCGACGCCAACCTCAACCAGGCCCATGTAGGTCTCGGCTGCCGCCTGCACGCGGTCACCATGCAGAACAACCTCGCAGCCGCCACCGAGCGCCAGTCCCCCTGGTGCGACGACGACCGGCACCGGCGAGTAACGCAGCGCGAGCGAGGTCTGCTGGAACGTGCGGACCATGAGGTCGATCTCGTCCCAGTTGCCATCCTGGGCCTCGAGCAGAACGAGCATGAGGTTGGCTCCGGCCGAAAAGTCCGGCGCCTCGGTCCCAACAACCAACGCGCGAAAATTTGCGGCCGCCTCTTTGACACCTGCCTGCAGCATCGCAATCGTGTCGCCGCCGATGGCGTTCATCTTCGAGTGGAACTCGACGGCAAGGACGTCGTCGCCCAGATCAACCAGACTCGCGCCCGCGTTCGAGCGGACGATCTTCTGGCGATCACGCGCGCTCTTCAGAATCTGTAGCCCTGGTCCTGGCACCACCGCGGACTCGCGAATCTGATTGCGACCCGCGTCGAGGACCCGCTTCGCCAGCGCAGGTACGGGCGCGCCGCCGGCCGCGGCAAGAACGTCCCTCACACCGATCGCGTCCCACAGCTCGAAGGGACCGATCTCCCAGCCAAAGCCCCAGCGCATCGCCTGATCGATGTGATCGATCGACGTTGCCACATCGGCCGAGACCTCCGCCGCATACAGTAACGTTGGCGTCAGCGTGGCGCGGAGGAAGTTGCCGACCTTGTCCTGGCCTCCGAACAACGTTTTGACGCGGGTTCGCACATCGTCAACGCCCTTGACGTTGTCCAGTGCGGCGAGTCGAGGCGACTGTTTGGCGCGGTACGAGAGCGATGCCGGGTCGAGTGTCAGAATGTCGGTGCCTTCGCGCTTGTAGAACCCGCGCCCGGCCTTCTCGCCAATCGCGCCGGTGTCGATCAGCGCCTGCACCAGCGGCGGGAGGGCAAAGGAACCCGCGCCGTCATGAGAGAGACGTGTTGCAAGATCGCCGATGACATGACCGAGGATGTCGAGTCCCGCGATATCCATCGTCCGGAACGTGGCACTCTTCGGGCGCCCCAGTGGCGGCCCCGTGATAGCGTCGATCTCCTCGATGGTATAGGCGCCGGTGGCGAGGGCTTCGAGAATGCGAATCAAGCCGAAGATGCCGATGCGATTGGCGATGAAGCCCGGTGCATCTTGAGCCAGGACGACGCCCTTGCCCAGACGATAGTCGCAGAAGGTTGAGATGCGTTCGACGGCCGCCGGGTCGGTATCCGGTGTTGGGATAACTTCGACCAGTCTTAGATAGCGGGGCGGATTGAAGAAATGCGTCCCGAGAAAGTGGCGCCTGAACTCGAGGCTGCGCCCCTGCGCAATGGCAGCGATCGGAATACCCGACGTGTTGGATGAGACGATGGTGAGCGGCCCCCGAGCGGCATCGACGCGCGCGAACAAGTCGCGCTTGATGTCGAGTCGCTCGACGACGGCTTCGATGACCCAGTCGACTGTGGCAATGCGACCCAGATCGTCGACCAGGCTGCCGGTGGTAATCAGGGCAGCGGTCTGCCTTGTAAAGAACGGGTCTGGCCTGAGCGCCGACGCTCGCTTGAGGCCGTCGCGCGCAGCGTCCGTCGTGACATCGAGCAGGAGTACCGGGATGCCGGCATTGGCAAGGTGCGCGGCGATCTGTGCGCCCATGGTGCCCGCCCCAAGCACAGCCGCCGAGCGCACAGGCAGACCGAACGTCTTTGGCACAGGCGTCAGTACTTCGCGGTGTCGATCACCGCTTCAAGAATGTCCGAGGCCTGCGGCAGAATCGCCTCTTCCAGATCCGGCGAATACGCCACCGGCGTATCGAGGGCCGCGACGCGCCGGACCGGGGCATCGAGATACTCGAAGAGTTCGCCGGCAATCCGCGCGGCGATTTCGGCTCCGAAGCCGCAGGTCAGTTGATCTTCGTGCGCGATGACGACACGGCTGAGTCGCTTCACGTGGGTGGCGATGCTCTCCCAGTCGTACGGCGAGATGGTACGGAGATCGAGCACCGCCGTCTGGACGCCGAACTTCTCCGCCTGATGTGCGGCTTGCAGTGTCCGCTGCACCAGCGCGCCCCAGGTGACCACCAGCACGTCTGTTCCTTCCCGCCGCAGACTCCCCTTACCGAACGGCAGCATGAAGTGCTTACCCGGGTACACACCCTTGTTGTAGGTCTGGCGGTAGAGATGTTTGTGCTCGAGAAAGAGTACCGGGTCGTCGCAACGAATCGCGGTACGGAGCAGCCCGGCCGCATCGACCGCATTGGACGGATAGGCGATGCGAATGCCAGGGCAGTGGGCGAAAATGCTCTCTCCTGACTGGCTGTGATACGGGCCGCCGCCGCGCAGGTAGCCGCCGATGGGCACGCGTATGACCATCGGGCACGACCAGTGATTGCCCGAGCGGTAGCGCATCATCGCCATCTCGTTTCGCAGTTGCATCATCGCCGGCCAGATGTAGTCGAAGAACTGAATCTCCACGACTGGCTTGATGCTGCGCGTCGCCATGCCCACGGCGCGGCCAATAATGCAGGCCTCGGCGATAGGCGCATTGAAGACGCGATCGTCGCCGAATTGCCGCTGCAGACCGTGCGTCACTTTGAACACGCCGCCCTTGCCCTTGACGCTGGGGAGCGCCTCGCGCCTCGCATCCGCCACGTCTTCGCCGAAGACCACGACGCGGGGGTTGTGCGCCATTTCGTCCTTCAGCGTCCTGTTGATGGCGTCAACCATCGTGTCAAGTGTGCCCTCGGTCTCGGCCGCGGTCTCGAACGCCGCGCTGGTCGGATCGACCGTCGGCGAGAACACATACAGGGACGCCGTATGTCTCGCAGGCTGTGGGGCCTTAATCGCGGATTGCGCGGCCTCGTCGACCTCGCGTTCAATGGCCGATGCCAACGCCGTCAAGGCTGCGGTGTCGGCGATTCCCTGACGGGTCAGAAACTCGCCAAACTTCTTGATCGGGTCGCGCCGTGCCTCCGCCTCGCGCTCCGCCGCCGTCTTGTACAGCTTCTCGTCGTCGGTGTGCGAGTGTGCGTACGGCCGAACGACGTGGGCGTGGACGAGCGCCGGTCCCTTGCGCGCCCTGACGTAGTCGGCAGCGACACGCATCGCGCGCAGGCTGTCGAAGAAGTCGGTGCCGTCGCACGTCTCCACATGGAGACCGGGAAAGGCGCGCACGATCTTCGAGATGTCACCGCCGGCAGTTTCTTGTTCAACCGGCACCGAGATGGCGTAGCCGTTGTCTTCGATCAGGAACAGCACCGGAAGCAGCCGATTGGCCGAGACGTTCACCGCCTCCCAGAACTCGCCTTCGCTGGTCGAACCCTCGCCAAGCGACGTGAACACGATTTCATCAGCGTGAAAACGTGACGCACGATCCACGATCTCTGTCACTCGACTGTAGATGACACCAGCCTCAGCGGCACCCACGGCGTGGAGCACCTGCGTGGCGGTGGCGCTTGACCCGGAGACGATGTGCTTGGAGGTGTCGCCCCAGTGCGACGGCATCTGGCGGCCGCCGTTGCTCGGGTCGTCGGCCGCGCCAACCGCGGCCAGAAACATTTCGCGCGGCGTGATTCCAAGCGTGAGTGCGAGCGCCCGGTCGCGATAGTAGGGATGAAACCAGTCGTAGCCCGCGCGCAGCGTCATGCCTGCGGCGACCTGAATCGCCTCGTGTCCAGCCGCGCTGATCTGAAAGAAGGTGAGGCTCTGGTTCTTGAGCTGGATTTCTTTGTCGTCGATTTTTCGCGACCGGACCATGCCGCGATAGACGTCTAGAAGCGCGTCGCGCGAGAGACCCAGGAACTCCGACTCTTCGGGCGCAGAAGCGGTGTCGTGTTCACCGTGGAGGACGGTGCCCTTCATCGATTTCACAGTCTATAGCATCCGGTGCGAATGAGATATCCTCCTTCGCCATGTCGACGCCTGCTGCGCGATTGCATCGCTGGGACGAGATTGCGCTGGAGAAAGTGACAGAGATGCTCTCCCGGAAGGTCGTCGCCGGCGAGCGCGAGATGCTGGTGCAGAGCTACGTCAAGCGCGGCTGCATCGTGCCTCGACATGCCCATGACGCCGAGCAAATGACCTATGTCCTCCAGGGCGTGCTGAAATTCATGGTCGGCAGCGAAGAAATCACGGTCCGGGAAGGCGAAGTGCTGCACATTCCGGCTGGAGTCGCACACCAGGTTGAGGCGCTCGACGACACCCTCGAGCTCGACATCTTCAGCCCGCTACGCCCGATGGTAGCGACTCCAGCGCCCGGCGACACATGAGCGTAGCTAGTGCACGCGCCTATTCCAGCTGCCTCCGGACCGCCCGCCCTGATGGACGCCGAACTTCCTGCGAACTCGCTGCATCTTCCAGCGCAGGTACCAGTATTTTGTTTCGGACAGCGGATGAAAGCGTGCACCCTTGAGCATCAGGTAGCCAATGATCAGGCCACCAAGATGGGTCATGTTGGCGACGCCGCCGCCGTTGTCCGTGAGCGAGGAGTAGAACGCGATCGCCCCCATGAGGATCACGAAGTACTTCGCCGGAATCGGAAACACCATGTACAAGAGGATCGGTCGATCCGGAAAATAGAGTCCGTAAGCGAGAAGCAGGCCGTAGATTGCACCTGACGCCCCAATGATAGGTGCGTAGCGAAGGCCCACCGCTGCGCTGAGCGGCAGCAGCGCGAACAGCACCGTCAGCACAGCCGCACCGATACCGCAGGCAAAGTAATACTTCAGGAAATAACGCGTACCCCAGATCCGCTCGAGCTCGGTGCCGAACATCCACAGCGCCAGCATGTTGAACAGCAGGTGTAGCAGCCCGCCGTGCAGGAACATGTAGGTGGCGACCTGCCAGATCATGAAGTCGTTGACGACCCGCACGACCGTGAGGCCCAGGTAAGAAGCAAGGCTGAAGCCGCCGCTCAGGAACGTCTGCGCGAGAAATAGTGCGACGTTGGCGCCGATGATGACCTGGAGGGTCAGCGAGAGCGGGCCCGGGCCAAACGAGACAGATGAACGGGACGGCGCATACGGGCGGGACATGGTGCGCGAAAAATCGTATCACGCGCGCCGGCGCGCTTTGGCCACCAAGTCGTTGACTTCACGAATGCCCAGAATCTGAGCCGCTGCGAGGATCGTGGCCACGCCCGCCGAGATGGCCACGGCGACGCGCACGGCTTCGAAGATGAGCCGGTCGCCCGGTAGCGCTTCATGAAGCAGGCTTCGCGCCCCCCAGACTGTCAGGCCCATGGCGAGGGACGATGCGAGCGTCTTTACGAGTGTCGATCCAAGCGCGTGACCATCAAAGGTGCCGAGCTGTCGCCACAGGAGCGTGAGCAGCGTCCCGCCATGGAACAGCGCGCAGAGCGATGTCGACAGCGCCAATCCCGAAAAGCCCATCGTCCTCGTCAGAATCGCGCTTGCGACCAGATTGAGCGCGATTGTTGCGCTGCTGGTGATCACCGCGGTCCGACTCCGGCCGAGCGCGTAGAACACGGGTGACGCGATGCGTGCTGTCGAGTAGCCGATGAGGCCAACCGCATAGCAACGCAGCGCCATCGCCGTGGCAGCCGTATCGCCTGGCAGGAATCGTCCGCGTTCGAAGAGCAGCTGAATGATGTCGTCGGATAATACGGCCAGCCCGACGCTTGCTGGAAGATTGATGACCATCATCAGCGACAAGCCACGCGACAGTGCCCGCCCCATGCCCTGTCGGTCGTCGTTGGCTGCGTGCTGTGACACCACCGGCAGGACCGCGGTGGCGATAGACACGCCGAAGACGCCAATTGGCAGGTAGATCAATCGGAAGGCGTACTGCAGCCACGAGACGGCGCCGACGCCCTGATAGGTGGCTAGCTGTGTCGTGACGAACAGGTTGATTTGTGTGGAGGCAATGCCCAGAGTGCCCGGTCCCATTAGTACAAGCATCTGGCGCAGGCCTGGGTCGCGAAGGTTGAGGAGCGGTCGATAGCGGTACCCTTCGCGGCGCAGGGTCGGCCACTGAATCGCAATCTGCGTGACACCGCCCACCAGTGTGGCGACAGCCAGCACCGTAATCGTTGGGACACCCAACCACGGCATCAGTGGTGTGAGCACGAGCAGACAGACGATGGTCGACACGTTGAACGTGGCTGGCGCCAGGGCCGGGATGAAGTAGTGGCGCAGCGAGTTCAGCATGCCCATGCAGACTGCCGCGATGGCCACCAGTGGGAGAAACGGCAACACGATGCGGCCCAGCGTGGCCGTGAGATCGAGCTTGCCGGGGACCGCTGCGAACTCCGGCGCGTAAAGGCCGGCGATGGGCCTCGCGAAGAGGATGCCGAGGAGCACGAGTACGCCCGTCACGAGCAGGAGCGCCGTGATCACACTGTTGGCGAGCTGCCAGGCGGCCTCCCTGCCGCGCCGCGCGACGAGTTTGGTGAACGTGGGGATAAAGGCCGCGCTCATCGCGCCCTCGGCAAACAGATCGCGCGCGAGGCTCGGAATGCGCAGCGCGACGAGGAACGCGTCCATGTCGTTGCCGGCGCCGAAGACCCCGGCGACCACCTGCTCACGAACGAGACCCAGAACCCGACTGGTCAATGTCGCCGAACCGGCGAGGCCGGCCGAACGGCCGATACGTTCTGAAGGGAGTTGCGCGGCCGGCTCTTGATCGCTGCCGGACGAATCGTGCGCCATCAATCAGCGCGAGGCGAGCGTCGTGCGCACCAGCTCACTGACGACCTTGCCGTCGACTGTCTGTCCGGCGAGCCGCGCGAGGGTTGCTTTCATCACCCCGCCCATGTCTTTCGGCGACGTGGCGCCGGTCTCCGCAATCGCCTCTCGCACGGCCCGCTCGAGGGTGGCGCGATCGGCCGCCGCCGGCAAATACGATTCAAGCACGGTGATCTCTGCCGCTTCCTTGTCGGCGAGTTCCTGTCGCCCGCCGTTGACGAACTGCTCGATCGAATCCCGCCGTTGCTTCACGAGCGCATGCACCACTTGCCGCGACTCGGCATCGTCGAGCGCCCGCTTCTTTTCGACCTCGCGATTCATCAGCGCGGCTTTGAGCATGCGGAGCGTACTCAGACGCACCACGTCCTTACTGCGCATCGCGTCGGTGATTGCACGGCCGATGTCGTCGATAAATGACATGAAGAGCAATTCCTGTTGGGCGCGCGCCTATCGCGGCTCCGGCTCTGAGGCCGCCTTGGGCGCCGCCGGCGGCGCCGGCATCATCATCCCGGGACGAGCCACTCCGAATGCGGAGCTTGGGGTGGGCGTGGCGGTGGGGGACAACGCCGAGGCGATCACCGGGTTCCTGAGCAGCTTTCGGAACGCGTCGATCGCGGTGCTGCGCGACATGGCCTCTGTCGGGCTCACGTCGCGAGAGGCGTGCGGCGACACCGTGCGCAACGTCATGGGCTGCCACCTCGCCGGCGCCTGCCCGTACGAGGCGCTCGACATCAGCCCGTGGGCCGAGGCCGCGTTCCAGCACTTCCTGCACCACCCGCTGAGCCAGCGCCTCCCCCGCAAGTTCAAGATCAACTTCTCCGGCTGCGAGACCGACTGCGGCCAGGCGATGTTCAACGACGTCGGCGTCATCGCCACCACCCGCACCCTCGACGACGGCACCCGGGAGGCCGGCTTCCGCGTGTTCGTCGCCGGCGGCCTGGGCGCCAACCCGCACCCGGCACTCGCGCTCGAGGAGTTCACGTCCCGCGACGACCTCATGGCCACCCTCGAGGCGATCCTGCGGGTGTTCTCGAACCACGGCAACCGTGACAACAAGCTCCGCGCCCGGATGAAGTGGCTGGTCGACACGATGGGCTGGGACGACCTCCAGGCGCGCA
>JBEBGG010000262.1:0-3651 GCA_040081555.1 Vicinamibacterales bacterium | reverse complement strand
TCTGACGGGGTCTCCGGTGTTGCACTGCCGATATCGAACAGCGCGCAGATGTGCGGATGGTTCAGCGCCGAGATCGCGCGCGCTTCACGCTCGAAGCGCTCATCGAACTGCCCGCGCATTGTCTTGATGGCGACAAAGCGATCGAGCCGAGTGTCGCGCGCCTTGTAGACCTCGCCCATGCCGCCGGCGCCGACCAGCGAGACGATCTCGTAGGGACCGAGGCGAACGCCAGGTTGAAGCGACACGTCAGGAAAGAAACAGCGGCTGACTCGTGGCGGGAATGATACCGAGGCCAGCGGCCCTTGCAAACAGCGTCGTCACCGCGCGTCGTCCCTCGACCCCGAGGTCGACCGAATACTCATTCACATAGAGGTCGATGTGCTTGTACATCACCTCTTCGCTCATTTCCTGCGCGTGCGCGCGCACGTATGGCACACTCGCCGCCCGGTTGGCGAACGCGAATTCGACGCTCCGCCGCAGCACCCGATTCACACGCGCCTTCACCTCGTCTGGCAGCGAGCGCTTGATGACAATGCCGCCAAGCGGGATCGGGCTACCAGTCTCGCCCTCCCAGTATTCGCCAAGGTCGACGATCTTCCTGAGACCGCGCGACTCGTAGGTGAAGCGGTTTTCGTGAATGATGAGGCCGGCATCGAAGCGGCCATCGAGCACCGCGCCCTCGATGTCCGAGAAGAGCAGCTCAGTGCGATCGGTCGCGCTCGGAAACGCCAGGCCCAGTAGGAAGTTCGCCGTGGTGAACTTGCCAGGAATCGCCAGCCGCAGGCGTCCACTCGCAACCTCGTCGCGCGAGATCTGCCGGCGTGAAATCAGCAGTGGACCGCAGCTGCGCCCGAGGGCGCTGCCCGCATCGAGCAGGACGTAGCGATCGGCGCAGTACGCGTAGGCGTGATAACTGAGCTTGGTGACGTCGACGTCTTCCGCGAACGCGCCTCGATTGAGCGCCTCTACGTCGGCCAGGCGCGGCGAGAACTGCAGGCCCTCGAGGTCGATGCGCTCGTGAACGAGCGCATCGAACATGAAGCAATCGTTCGGGCACGGCGAGAAGCCCAGCGTCAGCGTCATCGCGCGGCCAGCAATCCAAGCGCGGTGCGGGTGAGGTTCTCAATCGCCTGTGGAATCTGCCAGGCGGCCCGGTTCCTGCGCTCAACGACGTTGGAGACCGCCCGTACCTGCGCGAACGGTACGCCAGCGATGAGGCACGCGTACATGAACGCGGCGCCCTCCATGCTCTCCACTTGCGGGTCGAACCGCTCGACGACCTTCGCGATTGAACCCTCAGCACCGTGCACAGTGCTGACGGTGATGCCTCTCGCCCTCGGCAAGGCCGCAATCACCGGGTTGGTAGGGGACGCGTCATTCATCAACTGTCCGTCAGTGAACGGAAACTCCTGCTCGGCCAGGAGCTGCATCTGATGGATCGTCAGGAACTGGTCGCCGTCCTCAGCGCCGAGTTCAGCGAGGCGGTCAGCGACCACGTGGACGACGGTACCGGGACCCATGGCCGGATCAAAGCTGCCGCAGACGCCAAGGTTCAGCGCAAAGTCGTAGGAGTTACTGGCAAGCGTTCTGGAACACCAGGCCGCTGTGGCGACCATGCCAACGCCAGTGACGAGGAGGTCAATGGCGTCGCCGCGGTAGCGCCCACTGCGCAGCACCGCGCATTCAGGAGGGAGTAACAGCGCCGAGGCGAGCGGCGCCACTTCCGGTGCCGTGGCCGCGACGATGAGGGTGCGCATGGACAAGAATATTCACTGGTCCTTGAACTCTTCGTACCACGCCATCTGAATGGCTTCGAGCCTGGGCTCATTGGACCCCTTCGGGTCATCATCGAACTCGTCGAGCGCCATGACGCGCTCACGCAAGTCGGTAAAGCGCACCGTCAACGGGTCCTCGCCGGGAAACTTCTCGAAGAGCGCAATGCCGATATCTTCCGAGTCGGTCCACTTCATGGCTACGTCTCCCCGCCCTTGGTGCGGTTGGACTTGCCAAGCTGGATCCCGCCGCCTTCCTGCACGTAGTTCCTCGTATACATCGGCAATTCGCAGACGATGTCACCCTTGACGACGGCCTGGCAGCCGAGGCGAGAGTGGGGTGTAAGGTCCCATGCCGTGTCGAGGCGATCCGCCTCGTCTTCTTCCATCTCGCTGAGATTCTGTGCACCCTCGCGGATGATCACATGGCAGGTGGTGCAGGCGCAGCTGCCGCCGCAGGCGTGCTCGAGGGGCACGTCGAGATTCTTGGCGATGTCGAGCAGCGACTCGGCCTTTCCGTGATGGCTGTAGTCGAGCTGACCGTGTTCGAATTCAACGGTCTGCGATTCGCCGTCGATGATGAAAGTGACTTTGGGCATCTGCTCCTACACGTCGTTCACATTGCGTCCGGCAAGCGCGGCTTTGACGCTGCGGTTCATCATGACTTCCGCCAGGTGTTTGGTCGCATCGTTCAACACTTTGGTCCACTGCACCACGGCGTCACGGTTGTCCGACAGCATGATGTGCTTGAGACCGGCAAGCGTCTGCTCGATTCGCTTACGTTCGCCTGGCTTGAGTTCCTCAGCCTCGACCGCAGGGAAATCGGGTGACCGGAACGTCTTCTCAGTGGCGTGAATCACCGATTCGGCTTCGTTCTTGGCTTCAATCAGCAATCGCGCCGCGAAGTCTGCCTCGGCGTGCTCGAACGAATCGAGCAGCATCTTCTCGACTTCGTCGTCGGTGAGCCCGTACGACGGCTTGACCTCGATCGCCTGTTCGATGGCGGTCCGGAGTTCCCTGGCGGTGACACTCAGAAGGCCGTTGGCATCGATCTGAAACTGCACCTGCACGCGCGGCAGTCCGGCGGGCATCGGCGGAATGCCACTCAGTCGGAAGCGGCCGAGCGAGCGGTTGTCTGACACCAGCTCGCGCTCTCCCTGCAACACGTGCACGTCCACCGCCGTCTGATTGTCGACGCCGGTCGTGAACATCTCGCTGCCGGTGGCGGGGATCGTCGAGTTGCGCAAGATGATCTTCGACGTAATGCCGCCCATCGTCTCGATGCCGAGCGACAGCGGTGTCACATCGAGCAGCAGCATGTCGCGATTGCCGGTGACGAGAATGTCCGCCTGCACGGCGGCGCCAAGCGCCACCACTTCGTCAGGGTTCAGCTCGGTGTGCGGCGTTCTGCCAAACAACTCCTCGACCAGGCGACGCACGAGCGGAATGCGCGTCGACCCGCCGACCATGACGACTTCGTCGATCTGCGCCGGTGTGAGGTCGGCGTCGGCCAGCGCCTGTCGGCACGGACCAAGGGTGCGCTCGACGACGGGGCGGATAATGGATTCGAATTGGTGACGCGTCAGACGTCTACCGAGCAGCTCGGTCTCGTCCTGCTCGGACAGATCCCACTTGGCTTGGATCACCGCCTGGCGGATGGCCTGAATATCCTCGGCGCTCCGGCTGGACCCTGCGCCTGCCAGTTCCCGCTCCACGAGCAGTCGATCGATGTCGTCGCCGCCAAGATGCGTGTCACCGTTGGTCGCCAGCACTTGGAACACGCCGTCCTCGACGCGCAGGATCGAAATATCAAATGTGCCGCCGCCGCAGGTGTGGCAGAGCTGGACAACAGAAGGCGTGGAGGTCATGAGGGCCGCCG
>JBEBGG010000090.1:0-13558 GCA_040081555.1 Vicinamibacterales bacterium | reverse complement strand
CGACAGGTGGAGCAGCATGCAGTCTCCCGGGTGGCCGGAGGAGGGGACAGACTGCTTGTCGTATGGAGGGGAGGGGGCTGTAGCTGAGCACCACGTCAGTTCGGCCCGTCGGGGACTGAAAGCGAATCTCTCAGATCAGCTACACTTCGCCACGTTGTCGATGCAATCGCATCTGTCGGCCCCTAGGAGATATGGCGAGTCAGCATGATCTTCTTGCACTGCGCGAGGCGAATACTTGGTTGCTTGACCCAGTCGAACGCGCAGTGTCCGAAATCGAAACGGGACGGTTCTTCGACTGGCTGGGCAACGTTACATCCGCTCAGCAGCTTTCGCCTATGGCAAGCCAGATCTTTCTTCACTCGGCTTCGCTGCCACGCATCATCGGGATGATGCTCGCGTGCACACCCTTGCGGCGAGGCGAGCTGTATCGTGTGTATTCGCAGCATGCCCACGAAGAGGCCGACCATCACCTTCTGCTGCTGGACTGGATGCTTCAGCACCGGATAATCTCGTCGCCCGAAGCCGCATACGACACCAACCCAACGCCGGCAACGGCAGCCTGCATCAACATCGGTTACGAGCTGGCCTGCACGCACGACCATGACGCTTGGCTTGGCGTAATGAACACCGCGGTCGAGTTGTGCTTCCATAGATTGTTCTTAACAGCCGCTCGAAGGACGAGGCAGATTGGCTGCCCACACAGCTACTTTGACGTTCATGTGCATGCTGATGCGCATCATAGCGTGATGGGACTCGGCTACCTTTCACCGTCGTTGAGCCAAAAGCAGCGAGAGAAGATCGTCCATCGCTCGCTTCAGGCCGTTGCTCTGTGGTCGGCGATGGTGGACTCGTGGATGCCTGCGATCCCTGACGGCGTGGGTAGTGAGGCGAAGAGGTCCTCACTATGACTGGTGGGGAGGTGCTAGTTGACCACACCTCTTTGCACAGCTTTGTGCGGCCCGTAGGCAGTCCGAGTCAGCTCACGTTCCGAGCTCGTGAAATCCTTCAGACGACAGAAGCTCTCCTCTTCGGGGATGTCGTCTGGCTGTGCGATTCGGTCACTGACGCGACGATGGACGTCACTATGCACGTCTATGAACGTTTCCGTGCTGCGGGCCTCGCGACTAGCAGAGGCGATGGCGTCATTCGCATTGCCCGCTTCGCCCGGGGCGAGATCGAGGCAGCGTGCCTAGACGCTGCGGGTGCCCTATGCGACTACGTTGAGCACCTTACTCCTTCTGACCTGCGAAGTGCCTCATCGGTACACCACCCGGTGCGGCCGATAGGTGCTCAGGAGCTCGCGTACTTGCGCACCCTCAATATTCCGTACGGCTCCGAGCAGGCATCGACTTATGTGGAAGACGCGATCTCAGGAAAGGGCTGGCTGCCGAGTAGTTGTCTCCACTTGCTCCAAGCAGATCTGAATGCGTGGATGGCCGTGGTGATGAAGGACGCTGTGGGCGAAGCGGATCCGGCGCTGTCCTCCTACAACACCATCTCCCGGTGGAAGTTTAACGAGGCTCTGGCGTCTCGGCTCTCGGTCACGAAGCCGGTCACCTATGTGCCCGCCTATGGACGTTCAATTGAGGTGGATGCCATTCACGCCGTGGCGTGGGACCGTAGACTGTCGGTGTTGCGTGCTGCCCTCCAGCAAGCGACTCTAGGACAGCGCCTCCGCCTCCGCGACCTCTTGGAGGTGGCGCCGGCAAGGTCCATGGGAATGCCGCTATTCGGAATCTGGGTCATAAGAGGGATATCCGACTCTCCATGCACACTCGAGCGCCTCGCTGACGCAATCGCGCGGGCGCGTGAGGATCCTCGATTCGTGCGCTTTAAACACTGGCTACTTGAGGCATCGGACGATGACGTCCGTGGCGCGGCGGATGACGCGGTGCAGGAGTTTGCCCGAACGCACGGTCGCATGCCGGTGAGAGTTGAACAGGCCGTGTCCAAGTGGAAGGCCGTCCTCGAGTTGCCCGTAATACCGGGCTACTTGAAGGTGAAGCGAGAAGATGCTGGGACCACCAGTACAATGCGCGAAAAGGCGACCTTCTTTAGAAGACTCACCATGCCCCGTCACGTGACCGCACTAGTGGGGCTCTTTGAGGGGGCGTTTGTGCCGAGGCGTGATGGCTCTCTGTTGGAATGTGTGCAGCAGATAATCGCCTCGGCCTCCCGTCCCTGAGTGGCGTTTCTGCGATTGGTCGCAGGTCACGCGCAGGTCTAGGGCGGTGTCATTGGGTCGTGGGCGTCGAGTTCTGGAATGAGAAAGGCAGCGCCCCGAAGCCTTGGGGAGAAATCGGCTCACAACTGAATTGCGCTGGCTTCGACGGGGTTGGCGTACGGACACGTCCTTGAAGGAACCAATCACGCTTTCCGAGCTCGAGTCCCACCTCTGGGAAGCGGCAAATGTCCTGCGCGGCAGTCCGGTCGACCGCACCGACTGGAAGTCGTACATCCTGCCCCTTCTGTTCTTCAAGCGCATTTGCGACTGCTGGGACGAAGAGCACGACGCGATGCTCGCTGAATATGGGGAGGATTTCGCCGACGAGCACCGATTCCAGGTGCCTGATGGTTGCCACTGGTCCGACGTGCGCGCTGCCTCTCGCAGCGTCGGGACGGCGCTCGTCAACGCGATGCGCGGCGTCGAGGCCGCCAACCAGAAGCATCTGTACGGCGTGTTCGGTGACGCCCAGTGGACGAACAAAGACCGTCTCCCTGACGAACTGCTGAAGAACCTGATCGAGCACTTCTCGGCGCTGTTGATCGGCAATGCGCGCGTGGCGTCGGACGTGATGGGCGACTCGTACGAGTACCTGATCAAGCAGTTCGCCGACGCCACCAACAAGAAGGCGGGCGAGTTCTACACCCCGCGCAGCGTCGTGCGGCTGATGGCCGACATCCTCGACCCGCAGGAAGGCGAGACCATCTACGACCCGGCCTGTGGCACGGGCGGCATGCTCCTCGCCGCCGTCGAACACGTGCGCGCGCGCGGCGGTGACCCACGCACCTTCTTCGGCAAGCTCCACGGGCAGGAAAAGAACCTCACCACGGCCGCCGTTGCGCGGATGAACCTGTTCCTCCACGGCATCGAGGACTTCGTCATCGAGCGCGGCGACACCCTCCGTAGCCCGGTGTTCACCGACGCCGGCTCAGGGGGCCTCGCGACCTTCGACGTCGTGATCGCGAACCCGCCGTTCTCGCTCGAGCAATGGGGTCGCGAGACCTGGGCGAACGATCCGTGGGGCCGTGCCTTCGCCGGGCTGCCGACCGACAAGAGCGGCGACTTCGCCTGGGTGCAGCACATGGTCAAATCGATGGCCCCGAAGACGGGTCGCATGGCCGTCGTGCTGCCGCTCGGGGTGCTCTTCCACACAGGTGAAGAAGGCAAGATCCGTCGCAAGCTGCTCGAGGAAGACCTCATCGAGGGTGTCATCGCGCTGGGCGACAACCTGTTCTACGGCACCGGCATCCCGGCGTGCGTTCTTGTGCTCAAGGCTCGAAAGCCGTCGAAGCTGCGGGTCAAGGTCTACTTTGTCGACGCCTCGGACGTCTTCAACGCGGGGCGCGCGCAGAACACGCTCGACGAAGAGCAGGCCCGTCAGATCGCAGGTTGGTACCAAACCCAGGTCGATCGCCCCGGCCGTACAAGGCTCGTCTCGCACGAGGAGCTTGCGCGCAATGACTGGAGTCTCTATCAAGCGCTCTACGTCTGGAACGACAACGCGCTAATGTACGCGAGCAAGGGCAAGTCGCGTCCTCCGGCGACGCCACGCGAAGCCCGCGATCGCCTAAAAGCAGCGATTCGGCATGCTCGCGAAGCAGAACAGGACCTGCGCGCGCTCATTTCCGAGGAAGGGCAAGCGCAATGAGCAAGACTCTGTCGCAGAGCGAGCTCGAGTCGCACTTGTGGGGCGCCGCTGTCATCCTGCGCGGCCTCGTCGACGCCGGCGACTACAAGCAGTTCGTCTTCCCGCTGATCTTCTTCAAGCGCCTCTCGGACGTGTGGGAGGAGGACCACGCCGCCGCGCTCGTGGAGTCGAAAGGCGACGCGGACTACGCGACCGCCACGGCCAACGATCGCTTCGTCATCCCCGAGGGCGCGCACTGGAAGGACGTGCGTGCGGCGGCGAAGGATGTCGGCAAGAAGCTCCAGAGCGCTTTGCGCGCCATCGATGCCGCCAACCATGGCCGCCTCGATGGCATCTTCGGTGACGCAGCGTGGACCAACAAGGAGCGCCTGCCAGACGTCACCCTGAAGAACCTGCTCGAACACTTCTCCGGGCACACGCTCTCGATCGCGAACGTGCCCGAGGACGAGTTGGGCAACGGCTACGAGTTCCTCATCAAGAAGTTCGCGGATGACAGCGGGCACACGGCTCAGGAGTTCTACACGAACCGTACCGTGGTCCACCTGATGGTGCAGATGCTCGAGCCGAAGAGCGGTGAGAGCATCTACGACCCGACGTGCGGCACGGGCGGCATGCTCATCTCCGCACTCGCCGAAGTGAAGCGAAAGCGCGGCGAGCACCGGACTCTCAAGCTCTTCGGCCAAGAGCGTAACCACATGACCGCGTCCATCGCGCGCATGAACCTAGTGCTACACGGTGTCGAGGACTCCGAGATCGCGCGTGGCGATACGCTCGCGACGCCCGCGTTCCATGAGGCTGACAAGCTCAAGACCTTCGACGTGGTACTCGCGAATCCGCCGTACTCGATCAAGCAGTGGAACCGCGAGGCGTGGACGAGCGACCGCTGGGGCCGGAACTTCCTCGGCACGCCGCCGCAGGGACGCGCCGACTACGCCTTCTTCCAGCACATCCTGAAGAGCTTGGACCCGCAGACGGGCCGCTGCGCGATCCTGTTCCCGCATGGCGTGCTGTTCCGCAAGGAAGAGTCCGAGCTGCGGAAGAAGCTCGTCGAAGCAGACCTCGTCGACTGCGTCCTCGGGCTCGGCCCGAACCTCTTCTACAACTCGCCGATGGAGGCGTGCGTCGTCTTTTGCCGCGCGAAAAAGCCGCCTAGGAAGCGCGGCAAGGTGCTGCTCATCGACGCCGTCAGCCAGGTGGCTCGCGAGCGGTCCATCAGCTTCCTGAGGCCCGAGCACCAGCACCGCATCGCCGCCGCCTACGACTCCTTTGCTGACGAGGATGGTTTCGCCACGGTCGCGACCATTGGGGGCATCGCCGCGCAAGGGTACAGCCTCTCGATCCCACTGTATGTGAAGCGCACGGCAACGAGCAGCGAAGACCCACCAACGCTCGCGCAGGCGTGGTCGGCGTGGGAGGGGGCCGGTCGTGCGTTTTGGATCAAGATGGACGCGGTATTCGACATGCTCGATGGGCTGATCACTGATGAGCAGGAACTCTCGGAGATCGCCAATGGCTGAGGGCTCCGTTACATCGACGCGCGTAAAGTTCGGCGAGGTAGTCCGCCTTGCGAAGGAAACCTGTAAGGACCCTGTCGCGGCCGGCATTGAGCGAGTGATCGGGCTCGAGCATCTCGAACCTGGTGATCTGCGCGTACGCGCCTGGGCCGACGTTGCTGATGGAACGACCTTCACCACTCGTGTTCGGCCGGGCCAGGTGCTCTTCGGGAAGCGACGCGCGTACCAACGGAAGGTGGCTGTCGCTGACTTCGACGCCATTTGTTCCGGAGACATCTACGTATTCGAAAGCGCGAATCCAGATCGACTCCTGCCGGACCTGCTTCCTTTCGTCTGTCAGACGGAGGCGTTCTTCGAGCACGCTGTAGGCACGTCTGCCGGTTCGCTCTCGCCGCGCACCAACTGGTCGAGTCTCGCGAAGTTCGAATTTGCTTTGCCTTCGCCGGACGCTCAGCGCCGTATCCTTGATCGCCTTCGCCAAGTGCGACGCCATGCGGAGGCGCTCTCTGACCTGCGGGACGCCCTCATTCAGCAGCGAGATGCGCTCTGTCAGTGGTGGGCGACTGCACACGGCGCGCAACTGCGGGCGGACGGGACGGTCTCCGGCGACCAGCTTCCGCCAGGTTGGACCATGGCCACACTTCAGGAGTTGTGCCCGGAGCGCAACGCCCTCGTCATCGGGCCGTTCGGAAGTGATCTCGTCGCCAGCGACTACCAGCACAAGCAAGGCGTCCCGGTGGTGTTCGTCGCTGACGTTGTTCGGTTCCGTTTCGCCTATTCGAGTCAACGCTTCGTGACGCCGAAGAAGGCTGAGAACCTGGCTGCGCACAATGCCGTTCCAGGAGATGTCCTGATCACGAAAATGGGATGGCCGCCCGGCGAGGCGTGTGTCGTTCCGTCGGAGTTCGAGCGGGGCGTCGTCACCGCGGATGTCGTGCGAGCACGACTGAACAGGATGCGAATCGATCCAGAGTACTTGGTGGCGGTCATCAACTCACACTGGGGTCAACAGCAGATCGTCCGAGTCTCGCCCGGAACGACCCGACCGAAGACCACACTTTCAGGTGTGGGTGGGATTTCGATCGCAGTGCCACCCGTCGAGGAACAGGCCCTGCTGGTCAATGCCCTCGCCGCTCTCCATTCGCACATCGACGAGACGGACAAGTACACCGGGCAGTCCGAGGCTCTTCTCGCTGCAATGGCGTCGACGGCGTGGGGGAACAATGTTCACTGAAGCCTCCACGGTCGAGAACCTCATTCGCGACCTGCTCTGTGGTGGCGTTACGCACCACACCGCCGTCGGCGCAGGCCTGGCGCGCAGGGGGGGGAAGCTTTCGGGTCTCGGCTGGCACTACCTCGCGCCCTCGTACATCCCGCGACTGCCCCACGACGTCTTCGTCGAGGACTGGATCCGCGAGGCGCTCATCCGGCTCAACCCCGAGATCGCCGCCGTGCCCGACCGCGCAGACGAGGTGCTCTATAAGCTCCGCGCGGTCGTTCTGGCCGTGCGCTCCGAGGGCCTGCTCAAGGCCAATGAAGAGCTGACTGCGTGGCTGCGCGGCGACCGCTCGATGCCGTTCGGATCGAACCACGAGCACGTCACCGTTCGACTCCTCGACTTCGAGAACCTTGAGAACAACCAGTACGTCGTCACGAGCCAGTTCACGTTTCGAGCAGGGCCCGCGGAGCGGCGTGCGGACCTCGTGCTCCTCGTGAATGGCCTTCCCATCGCGCTCATCGAGGCGAAGACGCCAGTGCGCCACGCGGTGACCTGGCTCGACGGCGCGCTGCAGGTTCACGACGACTACGAGAAGCACGTCCCGGAGTTGTTCGTCGCCAACGTCTTCAGCGTTGCCACCGAGGGCAAGGAGCTGATGTACGGCGCCGCCCGGATGCCCGTGAACCTCTGGGGCCCCTGGCGGGGTGAAGACGAGGCAGCACCTGGGACCTTGGATGGCGTGAAGGCTGCGGTGAGTGGCCTGCTGCGGCCAAGCGTCGTGCTCGACATCCTGGCGCACTTTGCGCTGTTCGCGACGGACAAGAACAAGCGTCGCATCAAGGTGGTCTGCCGCTACCAGCAGTACCAAGCGGTTAACCTGATTGTGGAGCGTGTGCTGGCGGGCGAGCCCCGGAAGGGGCTGATCTGGCACTTCCAGGGGTCTGGCAAGTCGCTCCTCATGGTGTTTGCCGCCCAGAAGCTCAGGCTCCAGCCTGCACTCGGGAATCCCACTGTGTTGATCGTGGTCGACCGTATCGATATCGATGCGCAGATCAGCTCGACCTTCCACGCGTCCGATGTTCCGAACCTTGTGAAGGCAGAGACGCGCGAGGAACTGCAGCGACTGCTGAAGCAGGACACCCGCAAGATCATCATCACGACCATCTTCAAGTTCGCCGAAGCCGATGGCGTGCTGAATGACCGGGGGAACATCGTCGCCCTCGTCGACGAGGCCCACCGCACGCAGGAGGGGGACCTCGGCATCAAGATGCGCGCGGCGCTCCCGAATGCCTTCCTGTTCGGGTTGACGGGCACCCCGATCAACCGGCGCGACCGCAATACCTTCTACGCCTTCGGGGCAGACCAAGACGCCCGCGGCTACATGAGCCGCTACGGGTTCGAGGAATCCCTCCGGGACGGCGCGACCCTTCCGCTGCACTTCGAGCCTCGCCTTGTTGAACTGCACATCGACAAGTCGGCGATTGATCAGGCCTACCAGTCACTGACGGGTGACCTGTCGGACCTCGACAAGGACACTCTGGCAAAGTCGGCCTCGAAGATGGCCGTGCTGGTGAAGGTGCCTGAACGTGTCGAGCGCATCTGCGCCGACATCGCGAAGCACTATCAGGAGGCCGTGGCCCCGAACGGCTTCAAGGGAATGGTCGTGACGTTCGACCAGGAGTGCTGCCTGCTCTACAAGGCGGCACTCGACAAGATTCTGCCCCCCGAGGCGAGTGAGATTGTCATTTCGGCGAGCGGCAGCGACGAGCGGTTCAGGCCCTACTGGCGTGATCGCACTGATGAAGAGAAGCTGCTTGACCGCTTCCGAGACCCCAACGACCCGCTGAAGCTGCTGGTCGTGACGGCGAAGCTCCTCACTGGTTTCGATGCGCCCATCCTGCAGGCGATGTATCTGGACAAGCCGATGCGGGACCATTCCCTGCTTCAGGCAATCTGTCGTGTCAATCGAACCTACGGGGACCGCAAGACCCACGGCCTGATCGTCGACTACCTCGGGGTCTTCGACGACGTCGCCAAAGCGCTCGAGTTTGATGAGAAGGGGTTCCGCAGCGTTGTAGGCAACATCGCCGGGCTGAAGGACCAACTGCCCGAAGCGGTGCAGAAGTGCCTGACGTTCTTCCCGGGAGTAGACAGGACTCTGGCAGGCTACGAGGGGCTGATGGCCGCTCAGGACTGCCTGCCCAACAACGACGTCCGCGACCACTTCGCGGCCGACTATTCGGTGCGCGGTCGTCTCTGGGAGGCGCTCTCGCCAGACCCGATGCTCGCCGCGCTCGAGTCGGACTACCGCTGGCTCACGCAGGTGTATGTGTCAGTGCAGCCGACGAGCGGTACCGGACGGCTGCTGTGGCAGACGCTCGGGGCCAAGACCATCGAGCTGATTCACCAGAATGTCCACGTCAGCCCGGTTCGTGACGACCTGGACACGCTTGTCGTCGACGCGGAGCTGCTGGAAGCCATCATGGGTTCCCCAGACCCGACCAACCGGGCCAAGGAGTTCGAGACGAAGCTGACTGCTCGCCTGCGAAAGCACATGGGCAATCCGAGGTACCAGCAGTTGTCCGAGCGACTCGAGGCCCTGAAGGACCGTCATGAGCGAGGGCTGCTGAACAGCGTCGAGTTCCTGAAGCAGCTGCTTGACCTCGCCCGCGACCTGGTGGCCACCGAGAAGGACACCCCGCCCGAGGAGGACGTCGATCGCGGCAAGGCCGCCCTCACCGAGCTGTTCCAGCAGGTCAAAGACCCGAGCACGCCCGTCGTTGTCGAGCGAATCGTCGCAGACATTGACGAGATCGTGCGGTTGGTTCGATTCCCCGGCTGGCAGCAGACCGCCGCCGGCGAGCGTGAGGTCAAGAAGGCCCTTCGACGCAGCCTGCTCAAGTACCAGCTCCATCAGGACTTGGAGCTGTTCGAGCGTGCTTACGGGTACGTGAAGCAGTACTACTGAAGACTGGGAGCGGACGCCCCTGTGCGCGTCCCGGATCGCCGTCCGCGTCCGGGGGCGCACAGCCGATCTGGCTGGTACCGTATGCGCCGTTCACCCGGTGCGGCACCTTGCACCCCCGTGCAGACCTCGCCGTCAAAGGGCTTCGGGTTGCTGGACGGAACCGTGCGCGAACCCCAACGGCTTCACAATGCGCGTATTGATCATGTCGGGTGCCGCACTTGGGGCAGCACTCGGTGGCGCCCAGACGCATTTCAAGATCTCTCTCTTATGTCCATTCCAGAACTAGATCGACAGGAGCAGGGCCGCAAGAATCGCGAAGACGGGCTCAGCTTTGAGGCGCGTGTCGCAGAGCTGTACAGACTTCTGCATTATCAGGTCGAGCCGAATCGACAGTTCGCCGGCCGACAAGTCGACATGTTCCTGACCGGACGCCTGGGCGATCTCACGGTTCATCGAGCCATCGAGTGCAAGGTGGGCTCGGTAACCGCCGAGCACATTGATGCCTTCCTGCTAAAGCTTCGGCTGGTGCGAAACGACTACCCTGCCGTCCTCGGAAGCATTGTGAGTGCGACGGGATTCAGCAGCGGAATCAGAGCGCAGGCTGCTCGTGAGGGTATTCAGCTGACGCTCTTTCGTGACCTCGAGGCCGAGCTGTTCGACGGGCATTCTTACGTGCAAGCTCTATTGAAGGAATGTGAGAGCAACGAGCGCTACTCTCTGAGCCTCTACGTTGAACCGTCTGCGGGCTATGAAGTCTCGGACGAGAGCGTGACGGCTTCGTCGATTCTCGACGCTTGGCTTGAGTCCAGCGACTGGAACCAGCTGACATTCCTTGGCGACGTCGGCACCGGAAAGTCGTTCCTCACACGGCGACTGGCCCACAGACTCGCGCTGCGGTTCCTCGAGGATCCCGTCGCGAACCCTGTGCCGGTTCTTGTCGACCTCCGTGAGGCGGACAGAGCCTTCAGTCTCGAGGGGCTCATGATGACGCACATGGCGCGGTCCGGCATGCGTCACGTGTCCTTTGAGGCGTTTCAGTACTCGCTAGAAAGTGGCCACCTCATCCTCATCCTGGATGGGTTCGATGAAATGGCTGCGCGAGTGACGCCGCAGATAACAAGCCGCAACTTCGGAGAGCTCTCTCGGTGCATCAAGGCCCGAGCGAAGGTGTTGCTCACCTGCAGGACCCACTATTTCAAGAGTCGGACTGAGGAAGAAGAGGTCGTCCTCGGCGGCTCAGGAGATTACGGATCCGAGACGGCTAGGGAGTTGTACTGGGAGCTCATTGCTCGAGACGGATTTCGAATCGCATATCTTAGGCCGTTCACCATCAGTCAGATCGAGCAGTACGTCAGGAATGCAAGAGGGCGCGATCACATCGAAGCGCTTGAGAAGATTCGGCGCACCTACAACTTGATGGAACTATCGCAGCGGCCAATGCTGCTTGAGATGATTGTCAAGTCGATTGACAAGCTGGACGGCGGGCAGATTAATCAAGCCACGCTCTACGCGGTCTATACGGACGCGTGGATTCACAGGGATCTGTGGCGTGATGTCTTGGCGCCAGCTGCAAAAGTGCAGTTTCTGACGGAGCTCGCACAGACGTTATGGGATGAGGACCAGCAGGCCATTCACCACACCCGACTGTTTGAACAGATTCGCGTGTCGCTTGCACATCAGATTCACACGCCCCAGCAGCTGGTGGAGTTTGACGGAGAGCTTCGAACGGCCAGCTTTCTCACGAGGGATGCGTTCGGCAACTATGGCTTTGCTCACAAGTCGTACGCCGAGTACTTCTTGGCGAGGCGCCTCGCCGATCGATTGAACGCGGGAGACGTGTCCGCGTTGAAGATTCGGCGCTTGACCCCGGAGGTGATCGGGTTCTTGCGGTGCCTCTGTGATGTGACCTCTTGCGAACGCCTGCTCGAAGGGACGCTTAAGAGCTTGTATCAGCCCTTCGTCTCCGAGAATGCGCTCCTTCTTCTCTACGGGATTCGCAGGAGCGTTCTCATGGAGGGAGCTGGAACCAGCTCAGGTGCCCTTTCGGTTCCCCTGCCAGCGGGGATGAAACTTGACGGGGCGCGCTTGGACCAGGTGACGCTCGAAGGCGCCGTAATGATGGATTCGAGCCTGCGGGACGTGAACCTTGATGGCGCGATCTTGGCCAACGCCCGCTTCGATGGATCTGTCTGTGAAGATGCCACCTTTACTGGAGCTGACCTCCGCTTCGCATCGCTGAAGGACACGAGACTTGCGGGGTGCAAATTCCCCGGAGCAGGCCTCGAGGGTACAGACCTGTCGGGAGCAGGCGGCGACGGAGTCGATTTCTCAGACGCCTACTTGATTGGCGCAATCTCGACATCATCGACACATCTGACGGGGGTAAGGGCGACGGCGGCGGTTCTCGAAGATGAGCTACGGAGGCACTTCGGCCTGACCTTAGCACCTGAGTCTGAAGGTAGCACTACTGGCTTGCCATCTGCTGATGACCGTGTCGCTCTAGATCTGTACGAGCTGGTGCAGTCCGAACTCCAGTGGTGGATGGTGGCCTCGGGCATGGACTCCGAAGAGGTGGTGCAGGATATCGTTGGTGACCTTGTGCTACAGGGTAAACTCGGCAAGGGGAGGTTGGAGGATCGAGCTTGGGTTAGACGGTCTGCGAGAGCGAAGTTCTTTCGCGAGAGGTGGAAGGCGTCCGGTGCAGCGGCGCAGACCTCCCCTGTGTCTGATGCAGCCGAGATGCCTTCGGAGAATGCATCGCCTCTGGACCATGTGGTGTGGTCAGAGATGTCTGCGCTCATCAATTCTGAAGTCAGCCGTTGGTCGCCCCTGCTGAGAAGGGTCTACCAATCGCGTTTTGTCGATGAGATGTCGATTGCAGCAATAGCGTCCAAGGAGCGCTTGAGCACCCAGACAGTTCACAGGGCAACCCGGGAGATTCGAGAGCTGTTGCGGAGGGCTCTGAAGGCTGACGCGTAGTCACAGCGAGGCGGGGCACTGCGATTGCCCGAGAGCGCACCCCAGTGAGATCGCCCCGGCGGTGGTCGACAGTGCCTCAGACGCTGGCGCTTTTCGCTACAGAGCGTTAGCGGACAGCTTGCTCTGGGGCGCCGGCCATTGGACGAAGCCCGATGGCAACAGACCTGCCGCTTCACTCCGGGGGCCTGAAGGCGTCTACTCGGAGACAGCCATCTTCATCCTTCACGCCTCTGCGTCGCCCGGACGGTCCCCCGCGGTATACAGGGCGATCAGACGGCGGCGCGCATCGCGGGGGACAGGTCAGGCCGAGTCGCCTGCCAGTGCCTTGACCAACTCAGGCTGCCGACCCTGAATTGGACGTCCGCGGTTGCACCCCCGCCCCCCCCGGACTAGGATGGCGGGCAGGGCCATGGATCAGCTCTCCCCGACACTCGCGTCCGGCTTTTCCCGCTACTTTGAGGCGTTCGCCGACCGCACGCGGGCGCTCGTGGACGACCTGTCGGACGACGAGTTCTGGACGAAGCCGTATCCCTACGGCAACAGCGTCGGCCACCTGCTGCTGCACGTCACCGGCAACCTGAACTACTACATCGGCGCGCGCATCGCGAACACCGGCTACGTGCGTGACCGGGATCGCGAGTTCACCGACACGAGCCGGCGCAGCAGGGAAGTCGTGCTCGCCGACCTGGAAAAGGCGGTGGCGGTGGTGGTGCGAACCATCAAGAGCCAGCGTGACGAAGACTGGGTTCGCACCTACGAGGCGGCGGGCGTCGATGACAACACCCGCTTCAGCATCGTCCTCCGCTGCGCGCAGCACTTCCACCACCACTTGGGCCAGATCATCTACCTGGTGAACGAGCACAAGCGGCAGCGGCAGCCAGCACTCGAATACTGATTTCGACGACCACGCCGCCAGCCCGGCAGGGGCAGGGGCGGGGGCCGGCTGCGTTGCCCCGAAGTGTTGCCTGGAATATACTGTTGCCCACCGTGGGCAACAGTATATTCC
>JBEBGG010000089.1:0-13600 GCA_040081555.1 Vicinamibacterales bacterium | reverse complement strand
CGTCGGTACCCTCGAGCTGCGTGTCGGTCGCCGTCAGGCGCAGCGTGTAGGCACCCTCGACGCTAAAGGACGCGGTCGTCGCCAGACTCGCGGCGGTGCCAAACGTCACCGTGCCCGGGCCGCTCACCTTCGTCCACGACGCCGTGACCGGCGCCCCGGCGGGCAGCCCATCGTCACTCACCGAGCCCGCCAGCGACGCCGACGCCGGCAACGTGATCGTCTGGTCCGCGCCCGCCGACACCGTCGGCGCCACATTCGTCGGCGGCGCCGGATTCACGGTGACGACCACGTCGTCGGTGCCGTCGAGTTGCGTGTCGGTCGCCGTCAGGCGCAGCGTGTAGGCACCCGCGACGCTGAAGGACGCGGTCGTCGCCAGACTCGCGGCGTTGCCAAACGTCACCGTGCCCGGGCCGCTCACCTTCGTCCACGACGCCGTGACCGGCGCCCCGGCGGGCAGCCCGTCGTCACTCACCGAGCCCGCCAGCGACGCCGACGCCGGCAACGTGATCGTCTGGTCCACTCCCGCCGACACCGTCGGCGCCACATTCGTCGGCGGCGCCGGCACGACCTGGATCGTGATGATCGGTGAGAGCGTTCGAAGAATCACGGCACGGAAGGGCGCTGACACACGGTGGTACACGGCCCCGAGGGCGGACTCGTTGAGCACGACGGCGCGGCTGAAGATTTTGTCGCCGCGGGCCACGTCACCACCAACGCCGTCGTCGTTCATGACGCCGACCACCGACAGCGTCCGGCCGGTCGCGTCCGTCTTCAGGAGGTTGACGCCTGTGCCAATGACTGACGGTTCCGTGATGGTGGCCGTGAAAAGGACGGTCACTTGCGCGTTGACGCTCACGGACGTGATCGATGCGCCGACGGAATCGATCGTCGCAGCGGCCCGAAGTAAGACAACTGTCGTGGCAAGCAGCATCGCCACGATCGCTGCGCGAAGAGCGGGACGAGTCACGGACGGATACCCGTGATCGGCGCCCGAACAGTGGCGGCGCGGTGCGCTGGGGATACTGGCGATGACTTCAGCGGACTCACAATCAGGGCACCAGTTCGCGTAAGGAAGGCCTAAACCATAGCACGGCGCCGCGTCCAAGAATGCAACGGTTCAGAGGCCATTGACGGGCGGCCCGAAGATTTCACACTCGATCCGAAATATGTAACTGAGGAAGGGCGAGAAGTGGATCGCCGGAGCAGACTTCCGCTGACGATTCTTGTCAGGCCAAGGGCCGATCCACTCTCCAGAACTTGAGCACCATCACGACGGACACGACCTGGACGCCGAGCACCAGCGCGACGCAGGCGGGCCACCCACCGCGGGACCAGAACAGCGACGGCAGGGTCCCCCCGAGCGTACCGCCGAGGTAGTACGCCGTCGAATAGAGCCCCACCGCAAGGCCTCGATCGTTGGCCGTCACCACGCCGATATAGCTGCTCGCGGTCGCCTGCGCGATGAACACGCCCGTGCCGACCAGCGCCAGACCCACGACCACGGCGCCGAGCGAAGGCACCAGCGTAAGCAGTGCACCCATCGCGCTGCAGGCCATGCCAGACACATGTGTCGACCTGTAGCCGAGCTTGCCAATGGTGCGGCCCGTGATGGGCACAACGCCAGCACCCACGAGATACACGACGAAGAGCCACGCCAGGGCCCCGGTGCTCAGCAGAAAAGGCGCCTCGCTCAGATAGAACGTGACATTGGTAAACATCGCGACCAGCGAGAAGAGCACGCAAAACCCCACCACGTTGGTCGCCATCAATTGACGATCCCTTAACAGCCGCCACGCCGATTCCCCGTGTCCAGCCCGACCGGTAGGCCTGGCCCGAGCCGTGTCTGCGGGCAGCCACAGTGCCAGACCAACGGCCGTGGCAAGGTTGACCAAGGCGAGCGTGACAAACGACACACGCCAGCCCGCCTGCGCAGCCACCAGACCAACAATGGTGCGCCCCACGAAACCACCGCTAACCGTGCCCGCGACATAGGCCCCACTCGCCCGCGCCGCCTGCGGCGCAGAGAACTCGTCCTGGATATAGGCGATGGTGATCGCGAAGATACCGGGCGTCAGCAACCCCTGGACAAAACGCCAGGCGATGAACTGCGGCAGACTCGTGGCAGTCGCGCTGAGTGCCGTCACCACCGTGAGGCCAATCGCGGACCCGACGATCACACGTTTTCGGCCGACAAGATCGGCGACACGGCCGATCACCGGGGCCGCAAGCGCGACGGCCAGTGTGGGAGCGGTGACGGTCAGACTGACCGCAAAGTGACTGCCGCCAACGAGCCGCATCAGGAGCGGCAGAATCGGCTGTGTGGCGTAGATGTCGAGAAATGCCGCAGCGCCGGCGAGGACGACCGGAAAGAAGCGCGGACGGGTCACGACGCCGGGGCGGTCGGGCGCATCACGACGTGACGATAGCTGCCGTCGTGCCGAACCTTGATGGTCGTCATCCCATCTTCTGCATGGAGCCAAGGAAGTCGGCGTTCGACTTGGTCTTTCCCAACTTGTCGAGCAGCAGTTCCATGGCCTCGACCTGCGACAGCGGGTTGAGCACCTTGCGCAGCACCCAGATGCGGTTGAGATCTTCACGCGCCAGCAGCAGTTCTTCCTTGCGGGTGCCACTCTTGAGAATGTCAATGGCCGGAAAGACGCGCTTATCAACCAGTTTGCGATCCAGGTGGATTTCCATATTGCCGGTGCCCTTGAACTCTTCGAAGATGATGTCGTCCATGCGCGAACCGGTATCGACCAGTGCCGTCGCCATGATCGTCAACGACCCGCCCTCTTCGATGTTGCGCGCCGCGCCGAAGAACCGCTTCGGCTTCTGCAAGGCGTTCGAATCGAGACCGCCCGAAAGAATCTTGCCAGACGAGGGGCTGACCGTGTTGTAGGCGCGCGCGAGGCGGGTGACCGAGTCGAGCAGAATCAACACGTCCTTCTTGTGCTCCACGAGCCGCTTCGCCTTCTCGATCACCATCTCGGCCACCTGCACGTGCCGCTGTGCCGGTTCGTCGAAGGTGGACGAGACCACTTCGCCGCGGACCGAGCGCTGCATGTCGGTCACTTCTTCAGGCCGCTCGTCGATGAGCAAGACGATGAGATAGACCTCTGGATGATTGGTCGCCACCGACTGCGCGATACTCTGCAGCAGCATGGTCTTGCCGGTGCGCGGTGGCGCCACGATCAGGCCACGCTGCCCCTTACCGATCGGCGTCATCAGATCCATCACACGGCCAGCGAGATTGTCTGAAGTGGTCTCGAGCGTGAAGCGCTGTTGCGGATACAGCGGCGTCAGATTCTCGAAGAACAGCTTGTCGCGTGCCTGCTCAGGCGACTCGAAGTTGACCGCCTCCACTTTGACGAGCGCGAAGTAGCGCTCGCCTTCCTTCGGGGACCGAATCTGGCCTGAGACGGTGTCTCCCACCTGCAAGTCGAACCGGCGAATCTGCGAGGGCGAGACGTAGATATCGTCAGGCCCCGGGAGGTAGTTGTATTCGGGCGCGCGCAGGAAGCCGAAGCCATCCGGCAGCACCTCCAGCACACCTTCCGAGAAGATGAAGCCACTCTGTTCCGTTTGCGCCTTGAGGATCTGGAAGATGAGATCCTGCTTGCGCATCCCGGTGGCGCCGGCGACGTTTCGATCCTTGGCGAGCTGGGTCAGCTTCTGAATGCTCAGGTCCTTGAGGTCTGTCATCCTCAGGGACTGCGGGGCAGCGACCTTACTGGCCGCAGCATCAGGCCCGGCGGCCGGCGCTGCTGCCGGCGGCGCGGCCAACTCGGCGGCGGGTTCAGTTACCTGGTTTTCCTGGCGAGGGCCGGACCGGCCGTTTCCGCGACGCTTCTGGTGGGACATGGGTGAAGATTGGGAGCTTGAAGTTAAGAGTGACGTGACGTTGAGAGTGAGAAGTGAGAACTCAAAAAGTAGCGGCGAACTCGAGCATTCTGCGACTACCCTCGCGCAGTGTCTCAAGCGAGGTCGCGTAGGAGAGTCGGACAAATCCCGGGGCGTCAAACGCCTCGCCTGGCGTGACCGCCACTCGGGCCTCATCGAGCAGCGCCTGGGCAAAGGTCAGCGTGTCGGCAAACCCTCCCGCCGCCAGCCACTCTCGCACATCGGGAAATAAATAGAACGCCCCGGCGGGCGTCGCACAACGGATCCGAGCATCCTCAGACAGCCATGCGATCAGCCGGTCGCGACGCTGCTGATACTCGGCACGCATGCTCGACACCGGCTCCTGCGAACCCGTCAATGCCTCGACGACGGCGCGCTGGGTGATCGAGGACACGTTTGACGTCGCATGGCTCTGAATCGCGTGCTGGGCAGCGATCGCATCCTTCGGGCCAATCGACCATCCGCAGCGCCAGCCCGTCATCGCGTAGGCCTTTGAAGCCGAGCCGCACATGACCGACAGGTCGCGGCAATGACGATCGAGGATCTGCGGCACGTTGTATGAGGGCAGGTCGTAAATCAACTTCTCATAACAGAGATCGACCACGAGCCAGAGGCCACGGCGCGCGCACTCGGTCGCCAGCAGGACGAGTTCGCTCTCTGACATCAGGGCGCCCGTCGGGTTGCACGGCGTGTTGAGGATGATGCCCCGGGTCTGCCTTGTGACCGCATCGAGCAGCGGCCCCGCCGCCAGCGCAAACCCGCCGACCGGCGACGTCTTGACGATGACGGGTGTGGCATCAGCGAGCTTGACCTGCTCGATGAGCGTCGGCCAGTACGGTGCGTGGGTGATGACTTCGTCCCCGGGACCAAACAGCGCCAGGGCCGTGTTGAAGAGCGCCTGCTTGCCGCCGGCGCAGGCGATCACTTCCTGTTCCGAGTAGTCGACGCCGTAGTCGCTCTTGTAACGGGCGGAGATCGCGGCCTTCAGCTCGACGGTGCCACCGACCGGCGTGTACTTCGAGAAATGCTGATCGATGGCGCGCTTCCCCGCCGCGTTCACCGCATCCGGTGTCGAGAAGTCCGGCTCACCCGCGCCGAAGTCGAACACCTCGACACCAGAGCGCTTGAGACGATCCACCGCCGCCGTCACCTTCATCGTCGGCGACAGACCGATGCGACCAGTCCGGGCCGCAAGCCGCATCATCGACGCGTGACCTTCTGGCGCAGGCGATCCTCGACCATGTCCGGTACCAGACCATGGACACGACCACCAAGGGAGAAGACTTCCTTGATCAGTCGCGAGCTGATGTAGGAGTACTGCTCGGCGGGCATCATGAAGATGGTCTCGACCTGGTCGTTCAATCGTCGATTCATCAGCGCCATCTGGAACTCGTACTCGAAGTCCGAGACGGCACGCAGACCGCGCACGATGACCTGCGCCTTGCGGCGCTGCACGTAGTCGACCAGCAAGCCATCAAAGGCCTCAACCTCCACGTTGGGCGTGTCGGCAAACACCAACCTGGCGATCTCGATCCGTTCGGTCATTGTGAACAGCGGCGTCTTCTCTGCGTTGGCCGCGATGGCGACGACAATACGGTCGAACAGCCGCGCGCCGCGGTGGATGATGTCGACGTGACCGTTGGTGATGGGGTCGAAGGACCCCGGGTAAACCGCTAGGGTTGGCATGTGTAGAAGGTTAGCGCGCTGTCGCCTGACAGCAGTTCGCGCGTCCGTTCGAGCTGACCGGAGCGCTCCGGGGCGCGCTGTTTGCGCGCATGTTCGATGACGACCAGGCCACCAGGCGCCACCACGTGGTCCACCCCGGCGAGTGCCTCGCCCGACGGCCGATCATACGGCGGGTCGAGGAGAACGAGATCAAAGACCGCGCCACCAGAACCGGCCAGAGTGTCGAGGGCCCGATCGGCAGCCGCGCGGATAATAGCATAGCGGTCCTGAACACCGCACCGCGACAGGTTCTGCTCAATCAAGGACTGTGCGCGCCGGTCAGACTCAACAAACGTCACCCAGGCCGCACCACGGCTGAGCGCCTCGATGCCAATCGCTCCGGTCCCGGCAAAGACATCGAGCACCCGCGCACCCCTGATCCGCGGCGCCAGGACGTTGAAGAGCGTCTCCCTGAGGCGGTCGGACGTCGGCCGCAGCCCATCCCACGTCGGCGCTGCCAGCGTGCGCCCTTTGAACTCGCCAGCGATGACCCTCATCCGACCTCGATCAGACGAAAACGCGCCGACCACGAATCGACCAGCGCTTGAACGACCTCCCGTGACGGCGCCGTGCTCGCCAACCAGTCGGCCGCTTCGCGTTTGGCCACGTCAAGCAGGTCCTGATCGCGCGCGAGATCGATGAGACGGAAGGTCGGCACGCCCGCCTGTCGCGTCCCGAAGAAATCGCCCGGGCCGCGAAGGTTCAGGTCGCGCTCGGCAATCTCGAACCCGTCCGTGGTCTCGGTCATCGCTTTCAGACGGTCGCGGGCATCGTCTGAGAGTGGCGACTGATAAATCAAGCAGCAGGTCGATTGATGCGCGCCGCGACCGACGCGCCCCCGCAGCTGATGCAGTTGTGAGAGGCCGAAGCGCTCGGCATGCTCAATCAGCATGATCGTCGCATTGGGTACGTCGATGCCGACTTCCACGACCGTGGTCGCCACGAGCAGCTGGATCTCGCCGGCAACAAAGGCTTTCATGACGGCGTCCTTGCCCTCGGCTTTCATGCGCCCGTGCAGGAGCCCGGTGCGGTACTGCGGAAAGACTTCCTGCGCGAGGTGGTCGTGCATCTCAGTGGCGGCCTTCACGTCGACTTTCACGGACTCTTCGACCAACGGATAGATCACGTAGGCCTGACGTCCCGCATCGAGCTCCTGGCGCACCAGTGCGTAGATGTCGTCGCGCCGGGACTCCGGCTTGGCGATGGTGCGAATAGGCTGCCGCCCCGGTGGTCGGTCGCGCATCACCGACGTATCGAGATCACCGTAGAGCGTCAAGGCCAGCGTCCGCGGGATTGGTGTGGCCGTCATCACCAGCACGTCTGGGTGCCACCCTTTCTCTCGGAGAGTCGCCCGCTGCAGAACTCCAAAGCGATGCTGCTCGTCGATCACGACGAGACCGAGCCGATGAAAGGTGACATCGCCCTGCACGAGCGCGTGCGTGCCGACGACGAGCGAGATGGCACCGCTCTCGATCTCGGCACGCAGGACGCGCTTTGCCGCCGCTTTCGTTGAACCGGTGAGCAAGGCCACCCGGAATGGCGACGCCGCGAGGAGGCGCGCAATGCTGGCGTACTGCTGCTCGGCCAGAATCTCGGTGGGCGCCATAAATGCCACCTGCAGCCCATTCTCCATGGCGACCAGCGCCGCCAGCAGCGCCACGATCGTCTTGCCAGACCCAACGTCGCCCTGCAGCAGGCGATTCATGGGCGTCGCCTTCTGCTGGTCGTCGACGATGTCCTTGAGCGCCGAGCGCTGGCCCTCGGTCAGCCGGAATGGCAGCACCGCCCGGGCCGACGCCCGGATCCGATCGTCGACGCGAATCTCGGTGGTCTTGGTCTCGAAGGCTGCGGCCTGACGCCGCGCCAGCACGCCGACCTGAAACAGATACGCCTCTTCGAAGATCAACCGGCGCTGCGCGGCGGTGCCGTAGCGATTCAGCAACTCGACTGACGTCCCCTCGGGCGGGAAGTGCGTGGCCATGAGCGCCGCATAGCGCGCCGGATAGCCGTGCCGCACCCGTAGCGACTCGGGCAGCGGATCGCTCATCTCCGGCGTCACGCGATCGAGCGCGTCGTGGATCAATCGCCGCTGGATCTTTGCGGTCAGTGTGCCGGCCTTCTCGTACACCGGCACGATGCGTCCGGTGTGCAGCGTCTCGCCGTCCTCGTCCTCAATGATTTCGTATTGCGGGTTGGTGAGCTGCAGGCCGCCGCTGCCTCGCATCTCCACGTGTCCAAAGAGCACCACCTGCTGCCCCGCCTTGAACACATCGCGCAGGAACGGCTGATTGAGCCACGTCACGCGAATGCCGCCGCTGTCGTCGCTCACGAGCGCCTCGAAGATCCTGAAGCCAGGACGACGCGTCGTGCGCAACCCGCAGTGCACCACCCGGCCGGCAATCGAGGCCGCCTGCCCGGGTCGTAGCGCCGTGATCAATTGGAGTTGGCTGCGGTCTTCGTAGCGGAGTGGAAAGCGGTACAGCAGATCTTCGACGGTCGTCAGCCCGGCGTGTGCGAGATCCGCCGCCCGCCGTGGGCCTACACCTTTCAGAAATTGGAGAGGGGTGTCGAGTCCGTCGCTCACTCCTGGTGATTGTACGGCGCTCGGCGGCGGGATCTTCGGTGCTCCAGACTATTCCTGCGGCGGCCGCAACCGACTTGCCTGTCGGGCGCGCATCAGCAAGTCGACCTTGCGACGCTCCATCATTTCCTGAAACAAGTGATAGCGCGCCTGCTGCCGCACGGTGAGGGCCTCGTTCACGCTATCTTCCGCACGACTGATCTCGCCGGCCGTGCGCTCATTGAACGCGCGCAGCTCCTTCAGCTGCGACCACAGGTCGTTGTCGTTGGACGCCGGATCGTTTGTCGTCTGACGCAGCACCTGAATCCGCCGCGTTCGCTCAACGTCGGCACGCCGGCGCACGTCCTGCAGCGCCCGCACCCGACTCAGGAAGGGCCCGTACTGCTGGTCGGTGAGCTCGAGCGCCTGTTGGGCCTGCATCACGACGTAGGCATCAAACAACCGCTGAATCTCTCCCGGCGACACCCTCGGGTCCGGACCGAGCGGCGCGAGCGGCCCCCCCGCGCGCGGACGGTTCGGCCGCCCTTGCGGCGCCCCGCTCGCGTCAGCAGCCACCAGGCTGGCCCACATCGCGACACAGCCAATCGCCAGCCACGGCCTCATCATCATCACAGGCTCTTCTCCGCCATTTCCGCAGTCAACAACCGCCCGAGTTCTTCGCGTTCGAACGCCGTGAGCTCGAGCACGACGCGGTCTACGGCGCCCGCCGACATCAACAGGCCCGCCGCAACCGCGGCGTCCCACTCGAGCGGGCTCGCAAGATCCGCCAGCAGGTCCAACGAGGCATCCTCAACCACCGGAACATCATCGGTGAGCAACGGCTCGACCACCGGTACGGCTGCGGCCACCGGCGTCACTGACACCGGCTCGTCTGCGCGCCATGACGTCGCCACGGCCATCAGCAACACGGCCAGCCCCACCGCTCCCGCCCACTGCCAGCCAAACCAGTACGCGCCCCAACCGCGACCCGGAGCGGCGACGCCCACCCCATCTCGCACGCGCGCCGACAGGTGATCCCAGAACAGAGGCGAGGGTTCCGGCACGTCGACCTCACAGACCGCCGCCAGCGTCGTCTTCAGCTCCGACACCTCGCGGCGGCAGCGCACACATGTGTCCACATGCGCGACGACCGACGCATCGGCAGCACCTTCCGCGACATCCAGCAGCTGTTCAGGACGCAGATGGCGCATCGTCACCCCAGCTCCTCGGCCAGGATCTTCTTCAGATTCTGAATCGCGTGAAACACATTCGCCTTCACGGCACCGACTGAGCTTCCGAGTATCTGCGCAATTTCCTGATGCGAGAGCTCCTGGTCCATCCGCAGCACCAGCACGGTGCGCTGCTTGGTTGGCAGCCTCGCAATCGCCGCCCGCACCTGGAGGGCACGTTCATCGCGTAGCAACCGCTCGCTGGCCGACTCGCGGCCATCGGCGAGGTCCGGCCGGTCTTCGATCGGCTCCTTGAACGGCTCTTTGACGCTCATGCGATTCAGGCACACGTTGACGCCAATGCGATAGAGCCAGGTACCAAGCGAGGACTGCCCTTTGAAATTCTTCAGACCTCGGTAGGCGCGAACGAACGTGTCCTGGGACAAGTCGCTCGCGTCCTCATGATTGTTCACGAAGCGATAGCACAGCTGATACACCTGCCGGCGGTGACGCTCAACGACGACGTCAAAGGCACCCGCACGGCCCTCGTGGCAGGCGGCCACCAATGCCGACTCAGACAGCTCGCCCAGGGCCGAGTCAGGCGCTGTGATGACGGTGTCACGGAGCACGGTCAGTTGCCAGTCTGGGCGCGGCGTCTGCGGGAGCGTCCACGAAGTCGAAGCGGCCATCTCGTTCGCTTAGGTTAGACCAGCAAAGGGGATTCAGGGTTACTACGGGGTCCGTCCGGTCGCGACGTATGATGAAAGACTCGATGGAGGCGTCAAACGGATCGGCTCGCGGCGGCGCACTCTTTCTGGCGGCGCTCGTCCTGGGATTGGCCGTTCGACTGGCGTCCCTCCCTCTGCCTGGCACCGGAGATATGGGGGTCTACAGGCTGTGGACCTACAACGCGGCCGTCCAGAACCCGGCTCGCCTGTACGGCGTCGGCGGCCCCCCCGGGGAATGGCACCGGCTCGAGTTTGACGGCACCGACGGCGTCATCACCTATCCCCCACTGGCCATCTACGAGCTCGGGATCGCCGGACGCGTCTATCGCCTGCTGAACGGCGGCGCCTTCCCCAACACCATCGCGCTGGTCTTCGCCATCAAGGCGTTGATTCTTGTGTTCGAGACCGGACTCATCTGGATGCTCTTTGCCGGCATCAGACGTCTGACCAACGAAGCCACCGCGCGATGGGCCACGATGGCCTATTGGCTGAATCCATCGATGATTCTCGCGGGCAGCATGCTCGGCTACGTCGACGCCCTGGCAATGCTGCCGGCGGCGGCGGCTGTCTACGCGTCCAGTTCCGGTTGGCCCCTCGTCAGCGGCGCCCTCATTACCGCGGCCACGCTCTCGAAGCCACAGTGCCTCCTCCTCATGCCCGGCACGGCGCTCGTCATTCTGGGTGCCGACGACTGGCGCGGCATGCTGACCCGCGCGCTCCGTTACGGTGCCGGCGTGGTGCTCGCGGCGGCGCTCATCCTCGGCCCCATCGTCGCCATTGGCGCCTGGCCGAATCTCTGGTTCGCCATGTCCGGACTCGCCCGCCACGACATGCTGTCGGGCAACGCCACCAACCTGTGGTGGATCATCGGCTACGCCGTCCGCGTGCAGCACTCGCTCGACATGGGGGTCTGGAATGCGATCACGGCCGAAACCCGGATCCTCGCCATCAGCCGGTTCATGGAGGTGGGCTATCCGAACCCGCGCGTCATCGGGACGTCCATCACGATCCTCGTCATGCTGTGGGGACTGTGGACCGGCCGACGCGCGCGCGACTGGTTTCTGCTCTCGGCCGTCGGCGCATTTCTGATTCACGCGTACGCCACGTTGGCGGCGCAGGTCCACGAGAACCATCTCTATTCGGCGGTGCCGCTCTTGGTGATCGCCGCTTCGCGAGACACCAGGTACCGCCGACTCCTGTGGGTGGTGAGCGCCATCTTCGCCTTGAATCTCAATGTGTTCTACGGCATCAGCGAGTTCGAGTATCGCGGCTCCTACATGGTGCCGCGCATGATGTCCGTGCTCGATCTCACCGTGTGGTTATCACTCGCCAGCTGCGCGACCCTGGTGTGGCACGCGGTGCTGCTCAAGCGCGTGTGCGCGGATCCCGCGGTGCTGGAGCGGCGCGGGGACTATCGGCGCGCGATCACGACGTAGTCCATCGACGAGAACAGCCGCCGATTGAGCTTGTCCGCATGCGCATTGAGGGCCGCGGCCAGTTCGGCCAAGGGACCAGTGCCGGCCTCGGTCACCCGGTCCAGGCGATCTTCAGCTGAGACCGGCGCACGGAACTGGACATTGACGTCGCTGAATCCGCTCGATTGCACGAGCAGCTTCAGCGTGTCCGGGTGTAACGGCTGCTGATGTGTGGGGTCACGCAGGTAGGTCTCGAAAAACGCCATCCAGCAGTTCACGTTAATGGTCTCGAGCACCAGCGGCGCCCCCGGCCGCATCTTCTGCGACGCCGTTTCGAGGAAGCGGGTCAGATACGGCACCGTGAAATGCTCGACCACTTGCACGGCGATGAGGCCACCAAGGCTCTCATCCTCCTGCCTGGCGAGGAACGCCAGCGCATCACCCTGCTCGGCGGCCAGACCGCGCGAGCGGCACAACTCCACCATGGCCGGACTCACATCGACGCCACGCGCCCTGACACCGTGCTCCTTGAGCAGCGCCAGCAGCTCGCCGCGCCCGCAACCAAGATCGACCACGTCTGACGCGGTCGACAGTACGGGCAGATAGTCCTCGACACGTCGACGGATCTCCGCCTGCGATCCCCGAAACTGATCCTCGAAGGCGACGTAGGTCAACGAATCCACCGGCGTCTCGAACGCGCCCACGGGCGTGCCAACAGGCGGCGGCACGGCCGCAGCCGAGCCGACCGCGCGCTCCGTGTCACGCTTGAGCGCGAGCAGCCGCTGCTCGGTCAACGCGAGCCGTTGCCGAATCTCCGGACCACCCAGGCTGCGATCCTTACTATCCACATAGAGCGTGATCTGTTGCAGCGATTGGATCAGCAGCGACTCAAAGTGCACCAGCGCCCGGAACTCGCGGCCCACGACCTCGACCAGCTCGCGCGCCGCGCGCGTCGTCTGCTCCTGCGATTGCACGTTGCGATTGAGATGCTCAACCAAGGCGGCATTGAACTGCTGCTGCGCTTCGATTGGCGGGCCGACCATACGCCACACCAGGCGACGGAGCCGTCCCTTGAGGCCGCCCCCAAACTGCGGCGGCCCCTCCGGCAGCAACCTCCAGTGGGCGTTCAGCTCCGGCAGCTTCGCCGCATCGTATGACGCCGGCAGCTCCGGCAGCCGGGGGACACTCTGAATCGCGCGATCGACCCGCGTCAGTGCTTCGTTATAGAGACGGTCGGCGTCGAGACGTTCGCGATCGAGCCGGGCCAGCAGATCTTCGACGGTGTGTTGGTCGGTCACGCGCCTAAGAATCTAGCACTGCCCGGACACGCAGGCCATCGCACCGTCGCTCACCTCACCCCCGGCCGTGTCGTGTCGCACAGCGGGCGGAAGGCCGAACAGTGTCTCGCACGAGATGGCGTGCGGCCTCAGCTACGGCGCCTGCGACGCCTCAGACTGACGTCGCAGTCCGCGAGCCCCAGGCGCACCAGGGCTGACACGCGGGAGCCTTGGTCGAGACGTCGGACGGGGCCGCGTCGCGGCACCACAGAATGAGATTGCGACGCACGCCAGAGCGGAGCCCCTCCACACGATGGCGGTGACGGCCCGCATGCAGCACGGCGACGCCGGGCTCGTGACGGTGCTCGTAGCGTTCGCCGGGGAGGAGTTCGGTATCGCGGTGCCGGTCGCAACGCAGGCCGAGCATGGTGAGTTCGGCCCCTTCGCAGGTGCCGCTGAGGCACAGATTAAACGTGACGTCGCTGTCGTCGACGTGGAAGGCGAGCCGCTCGTCCCTGTCACGCGCATACTCGACGAGGTAGCCGTGGTACGCATTGAGCGTGGCCCCGTTGAACTGCGGCAACAGGAGCGCGGCCATCGGACGGACCCAGCGTGTCATCAGGTCGGCGAGCAACGCATCAAAGCCGAGCACACCGAGCAACACGCCGTGCCGGTGCATGGAGTTGGGGGCGGTGGGCCGCCCGCCGCGCTCGAGTTCTCGCTCGCGGGCCCCCTCAATCTGCAGCAGCAGCCGCGCGCATGCTTCTTTTCGCAAAACACGCAACGCAAACACGCCCGGATGCGGCTCGCGTACGGCCTGGGCCCA
>JBEBGG010000261.1:0-3699 GCA_040081555.1 Vicinamibacterales bacterium | reverse complement strand
GCGCTGTCGACCGCCTCGGCCGTCAGGCCCGATGGCACGGTCAGCGTCGGCGGCTGCGTGTCGAACACCGTCAAGGTCCCGTTGTTGACGATGACGGTGTAGTTGCCCAGACGGTCCGCGGGATCCACCAGCGTCGGGACAATGGGATACGTCCCGGGCACGGTCGTCACCGTCGCGGTGTAGGTCGCGGTGATGCCGTCGCCAGCCGCCGCGCCGACGATCGTCCCGTCAAAGAGCGGATTCAGGCCGAGGTCGGCACGGGCCTTGTCGTTCGCTGTCACCGTCAGTTGCGCCCGCGTGATCTCGAAGCTCGCGCTGGCACTGCTGCCGGCGTGGTTCGCGTCCCCGGCAAACGTGTAGCTCGCACTCGCCGTGCCGACGTCGGTGTTGCTGGCATGCGTCGCCACGGGCGTCAGGCTCAGCCCGCCCGCTCCTGTCACGCTCACGGTGCACGGGGTCTGCGCTGCGCCCGTGTAGGTGACCGACACCGGACAGGTCACGACTGTCGTGGACCCACCCTGGACCACGGAATAGGCGGTCGAGAGACTCGACATGTCTCCACGCGTGTTGGTGGCCGTCACCTCGAAGGTGTGCGCACCGAGGCTCGACGTATCAATGTCGGCGCCGTTCGCGACGGGACCCACGCACGACGCAATCAAGCCGGCCGAGTCTGTGCAGGAATACGCGGCCGGTACCTGCTGACCGAACGTATACGTCGCACTGATGACCGGCGGCGTCGTCACCGTGATCGTGAAGTGATCCTGCACGGTCACCACGACGCTGTCGCTTGCCGTGTTGCCGTGGCTGTCGAGCACGGTCAGCGTGTAGGTGTGCGTACCGAACGGCACGGTGGGCGAAACCACGGCCGTCGTTCCGACGATGGTCGATGCGGCATCACGCCAGGTGTAGGTCAGTGGATCGTTTTCGGGATCGGACGATGCGGACCCGTCGAGCGTGGCCGTGGCTCCAGCAGCGGACGTGGCGTCGATGGACTGGTCAATACCGGCCACCGCGGTCGGCGGCGGGTCGAGGGTCGCCTGCACAATCATCGGGGACACAGTCGTCCCGGCGACGCCGAACAAACCGCCGACGAACAAGTGCCCGGATGCATCGTGCGCGAGGGCATTCACCGTGCCGTTGATACCGCTGCCCATGGTTGACCAGGCGCTGCCATCCCACTTGGCAATGTTGGGTGAGGCTAACCCGCCCGCCGTCAGGAAGCTGCCGCCAACGTACAGGTCCGTGCCGCTCACGGCAAAAGCGTTGACGCTGTTGTTGGGCGCTCCGCTGCCCATAGCGGACCACGCGGTGCCGTTCCACTTCGCAATGCGGACCAACGGGACCGCATTGTCAAAGGTGGCACCGAAGATGCCGCCCGCATACACATCGGTGCCGATCGTGGCCAACGCCCACACTCGGTTATTCAAGCCGGGCCCGAACCCTGACCAGGTATGGGTGCTGGTGCTCCACTTCGCGATGTTATTGACGGTGATGCCGCCCGCGGTCGCGAAGGCGCCTCCGACATACAGGTCGGTACCGCTCACGGTCAACGCTTCCAGGGACGTAGGCAAGAACCCGGCGTCAACGGGCGCCCATGTCCCGAGGATCGTGTCGAACTTCGCGAGGTTCCCGGTGACGACCCCGCCCAGACGGTTCACACGGAGTCCGCCGGCGTACAGGTCCGTGCCCATCACGGCCAGCGCGCCGATATGCGTGAAGCCAAAGCCGGCGGGGGTGTCATAGGCGCCGCCGCTCAGCACGGACCACGAACTGCCATTCCACCTGCCGATCAGTTTCGTCGCCACCGTGCCGTCGGCTGTCGCGGTAAAGGTGCCTCCGGCGTAGAGATTGCCGCCCACCACGGCGAGGGCCCTGACGTACGCGTTCAGGCCCGGGCCAACCGCCGACCAGTTGGTGCCGTTCCACCGTGCGATGTTCTTCGCCGCGATCCCCCCGATCCGCGTGAACGAGCCGCCGACGTAGAGGTCGGATCCCATCGTCGTCACGGCGTAGACCTGGCCGTCCGTACCTCCTCCCAGGGATGACCACTGGCTGGTCGAGCCGCTAAACCGCGCGATGAAGGGCGCCGACACGAAGCCGACGGACGCGAAATCGCCGCCGGCGTAGACGTCCGTGCCGTTGGCGGCCAAGGTATAGGTCACGACGCCAGGCCCGGCGCCAGCCGCTGACCACGAGCTGCCGTCCCATCTCGCAACCGTGCCGGTGCTGACTCCACCCGCGGTGGAGAAGAAGCCACCGGCGTAGAGGGTCCCGCTGCTGTCGAAAGCCAAGGCATTGGCCGTGCTGTTGAACCCGGAACCCAGAGCCGACCAACTCGTGCCGTTCCACATCGCGATTCGCGAGGCGCTGACACCACCGGCGGTGTCAAAGCCGCCACCGACGAACAGATTGCCGCTGCTATCAATCGCGAGCGCGGCCACGCCCGGGGTAGCCGTGATGCTGAAACTGACCCCCGAGCCCAGCGCCGACCAGGTGCTGGTAGAAGGGGTCCATTTCGCGACGCGGGAGAGCGCCACCGCGTTGCCTTGAGTCGCCGTGAAGCCACCGCCGACGTACAGGTTGCCGCTGGCGTCAAACACCATCGCACTCGGAACGCCGTTCAGGCCCGGGCCGAGCGGCGACCAGGTGGTGCCGTTCCACTTCGCGATGCGCACGGTGCCCGGCGTCGCGTTGCCGAAGGTCCCCGCTCCGCCAACGTACACGTTCCCGGTGCCATCAACAGCCACGACGGTGGCCGCCAGGTTTGTGCCTGCGCCCAGGGCGGACCACGTGCTGGTGCCTGGGTCCCATCTGGCGACGCGATTGGCCGGCACTCCACCCGCCGTCGTGAACGACCCGACCGCGTAGAGGCTGCCGTCACTGCTGAGCGCGAGAGCGCTCACCAGGCCGTTCATGCCGGTCCCGAGCCCAGACCAGGTACTGGTCGTCGGGTCCCACTTCGCGATGCGATTCACGACCGTGCTGCCGGCGAGCAGAAAGTTGCCGCCGACATAGACGTTGCCGGCCGCGTCGGTGACGGACGCGCGCACGCCGGCGTCCACACCCGCGATGTCGCCGTTCAAGCTGACCCAATGGGCATCGCTGAAGATCGGGTCGATCCGAACCGGGTAGACCGCGTTTGCATCGTCCACCGCGATCGCCAGGCGGTTACCCGCCAGCACATCGAGGCGCGCGGTTAATGTCGCACCCCGGGCATCGACGACGTGCAGCCGGCTGTAGGCCAGCTCGCGGCCCGAGTTGGCGAGTGTGAGCGTGGCGGCGTTCGGTGTGCCAGAACGTTCGGCGGTCGCACCTGTAAGCGCGAGCTCCACCGTCAGCGCACCCGTGCCCTCGGGCCGGTCGGCAACGACGAAGTCCTGCCGCAGGCCATCGACCCCGGTTGAAAACTCTTCATGGAGGCCGGGCCGGGCAAAGGTCACGACCGTGCCGTGCACGGCGACCGTGCCGGCGCGGGACAGTGAGCGGAGCGCGTTGCCGCGACCAAGACGGTCGGCTCGCAGCGTCAGCGCGCCCCCGCGAGGCGCGGTCGAACCGAGGGAAAGCCCCTCAGCCGTGACGTCAGCCTGGAGTTGCTGATAGGCCGCACGCAGGTGTGCGCCCTGTGGGGTGGCGACAACCGACAGGCCATCGCCGGTGGACTGGGCAGCGATCGACGTGACAGCGGCGTCAACGTCGAGG
>JBEBGG010000260.1:0-3703 GCA_040081555.1 Vicinamibacterales bacterium | reverse complement strand
GCCAGCATCGTCTGACGCGGCGCAACGGAAATGGCGAAGCGCGCTGGCCCTGCGTCGACCTCGGCGCCTGACGGCCCGTTCACCGCCAGTGCATAGCCGAAGTGATACGCGCGCAGAAAACGATCCGAACCCGGGCTGATTGATTTGAGTAGATCCGGTGGCAGCGGGACGAGCTGCAGTGCGCCCACGAGGGCAATGGCAGCGAGACCGAGCACGAGCAGCCCGAGGCGTTGCAGCGGAACGTGACCGCGGATCAGGCCTGCGAGCCCAATCAATGCGCACGCGATTGCCAGCGGCACATAGGCCCACTCGTACACGGCGCCAAAGGCAAACGTGCCCCAGGCCACCGCCACCAGCGAGGCGCCGATCACGACTCGCTGCGACAGCGACGATCGACGTCCGTGTGTGACGTCCGGCCTATTGGTGGGCGACAGCAGCAGTTCTGGTGACAAGTTGCTTGAACAGCAGGCGTCTGACCGGTGAGTGCTTCAGCAGCGAAACGATGAGGTCGCGGTGCTGGTTGAAGCGCGCCGTCCGCCGCACGATTGGCATCACACCGTTGGTTCGCGCTAGGTCGAACAACGCGTCGATGTCCGCATCGTCCAGATCGTCGGCGAGCGTGCGCAGTGACAATTGGGCGCGGAGCTCCGAACCGAGGCGCCCGCGCCACAACTTCTCGTACCGCTTCAACGCGGAGGCCTGCAGGTCGTTTCGGCGCAGGCCCTCTGCGATGACGGTAGCCGCGGCCGCGGCGCTGACGAGGCTGTAATAGATGCCGCCGCCAGTCGTGGCCTTGACCAGGCCCGCGGCGTCGCCAACCGCAATCACACGATCGCCATAGCTCCGGCCGACCGGGGCCAGCGGCAACATCTTCTGCCGTGGCTGGAGGTGATCAGGCGAGTCGATCTGCAGCCCCCATCTCGTGCCGACGCCGGCCGCAAATCGACGGAAGTGCGTGAGGGCCTGGTCGTCGCACATCAGACCCATCCGGACGTGCGGTCCCGTGCTGCGCTGTATCGGTACCACCCACGCGAAACCCTTTGGCGCCACCTCTCTGCCGAAATGCACCTCAACGTCGCCCGAGCGGCCGGCCGGCAGTTCCATTTGTGCCGATCGCAGAAACACCGAGGGCATGCCCAGGCCGAGTTGCCGTTGGATCCGGTAGTTGGCGCCGCAGGCCAGGACCGCCATTCGTGCGCGGAGCGACCGTCCCCCGTCGCAGTGCGCGGTGACGCCAGTCTCGCTGATCTCCAGCGTCCTGACCCGGGTGCCCAGCACGATGCTGGCGCCAGCCGCGACGGCACGCGCGTGGAGGCCGCGGTCGAAGATAGCGCGGTCGACGACCACGGCTTCCGTGGTCGGCGTGGAGTGGGAGACCGATTCACCCGATGGCGCGACGAAGCGCGCGGTCGAGAGCGGATTCAAAATCGCCTCGCGCGGCAGGTCGAATTCCTCGAACGCTTCGGCTGCCATGACACCCGTGCAATGCACAGGGTCGCCGGTGCCCGGGTGTTCCTCGGCCACCAAAACATCGAAGCCTTCCCTTGCCAGCAGCGTTGCGGTCTGCAGCCCGCCAGGGCCGCCGCCAACAACGATCACGTCATGCATGTGGTTTCACAGACTAACTCAAGATGGCACCGCTCGCGGCGGAGCGCTGCCCTCCCGGTGATGTCCGAGCGTCTTATCGGCGCAACGGTGGGAGGGGTGAAGAGGGAGGAAGGATCACACCATGTGTGGCGTGCAGAGAAGCCACGTTTGCTCGCCGCGCATCTCGTGTTCGGCGCTGTGGCGCTCAGATGGCGACAGGAACGAGAGGTCGGCGTTGCTCGAGCGGCGAGGGCTGGCTTGCGTGAACACCTCGACTTCGTGAGTTGCCTGAAATCTGGCGCGGACCCTTGTGGTGGCGTCCGGCACGAACGAGTCGTGGGTCTCGATGAGCAGCGTCGCGGAGCGCAGCGCGGTGTTGGTGGCGCCCTCAAACAGCTCGACTTCGAAGCCCTCGCAGTCGCTCACGATCAGCGCTGACGGCTGCAACATGGCGTTCAGCCACCGCCCGTCACAAAACCCGGCAATCTCCAGGTTGCCGACGCCGTTCGCGGCAACCATCTCTCTGAGTGCCCGCTGCGACCAGGGGTCGATATCAAAGGCGACGACCGTCGACTCGGGATACCGACGCGCTAGCCCCACGGCGTAGTACCCGAACTTGGCCCCCACGTCCAGAATTTGCCCATAGGAGCGCTTGAAGATCGAGTCCCACGCGCGGTCGAGCTCGCTCTCGTAAACGCCAAGCAGAAAGGGGCCGAGGTGTTCGGCATCGCACATCGGCGTCAGGACTGTTCCCTGACAAGGCCCTTCGAGAACGTGCCGGCCCAGATGGTCGACGAGCGCGGCCGTCAGCGTGTGCAGTTGATGGTGACGAACGACCGCGTGCGAGTGTGCCCTCGCGCGCGCCGCCATCCGCGTGGCCGTCCACCTCGGCGCCACCGCAAAGAGCGCCGACTTCAGGAGTGCTTTGCTCACCAGCGGCTCACACCTTCTGGCCGCGATCTTCCCAGCGTCCGCGGAAGGTAATCCAGAACGACAGGAGAATCAGGCGGACATCGAGCCCGAAGCTTTGCTGGCGCGCGTAGAGCCGATCGAACTTGAACTTGTTGCGGCGCGTGACATCGCGCGGCGCGTAGATCTGCGCGACACCGGTGAGCCCGGGGCGCAGGCGCGTGCGGTCGGCGTAGCCGGGGACATCTTCAAGCGCGATGAGCTCCTCGCCCACGGCTTCAATCTCGCCTGGACGCAAGGCGCGCGGCCCGACAAAGGTCATGTCGCCACGGAAGATGTTGAGCAGTTGCGGCAATTCGTCCATCGCCGTCGCGCGCATCAGTCGCCCGATGCGAGTGATGCGTGCGTCACCTGAAGTGGCCTGGAGCGCGCCGACCACGGCTTCGGCGTTGACGATCATCGAGCGGAACTTGAAGACCTTGAAGACACGTCCACCCTCGCCGACACGATCCTGGGTGTAGAAGATGGGGCCGCCGTCCTCCAGCTTGACGGCGATTGCGATCGCTGCCCAGACAGGCATCGATGCGAGCAGACCCACGCCAGACAACGTGACGTCGAGCGCCCTCTTGCCGAAGGGAACCGGCAGGACTGATGGCTGAAGCGTGCGGGAGAGCGTGGCAGTGGTCATGCGACTTCGGAACTGACGTGGGGCGACCCTCCAGGGTCACCTGCCCCTGTCTTAGATGTCGGCGCATTCACGAGCGAGCGATACAGCGCAGAAGTGTGTTCACCAAGCCTGGCAATGGAGAACTCATTCACCACCCGCTCGCGCCCCCGTGCGCCCATTTCTTCACGTAGCGCGGCGGCGCCGTCGAGGCGATTGATCGCGGCGGCAAGGGCCTTGGCGTCACCGGGTGGCACCACCAGGCCTGTCACCCCACTCTGGTTGACCCACGGCACGCCAGAGGGGAGCGCCGTGCAAATCACAGGCTTGGCGCACGCCATCGCCTCGAGCTGCACCATGCCGAACGCTTCGGCGCGCGTCACAGACGGCAGCACGAACATGTCACTCGCCTGGTAGAGCGCTGCGAGTTCCTCGCTGGACGCCTCGCCCGCAAACTGCACGCGATCGGCCACGCCGAGCTGCACTGCCAGCTCCTGCCAGGCCGCGCGCATTGGGCCGTCGCCAACCAGAATGGCCCGGACG
>JBEBGG010000259.1:0-3707 GCA_040081555.1 Vicinamibacterales bacterium | reverse complement strand
GTGCAGACAGGCGCGGCGAACCCCTCGGCGGCGCAGGCGGCAGCGGCCACGATTGCCGGCGCCCGGTCGGCCATCCGGCAGGAACTCGAGCGGGCTGTCCAGGGACGACTGGCCTCCGTGCTGCAGCTCGCCCAGCAACGCCTCACCCTGGCGGAACAGGAATTCGCTCGCCTCGATCGCAGCATGAGCACGCGCGGCTTTCGCGCGCCGGCTACCGTCGTGCGTGACACGACGGCGGCGCGTACCCGCCTCGACGGCGCCAGGCGCGACCTTCAGCGTGGACAGCAGAACCGGGACGCCAGCGCGGCGCTCAATGCGCAACAGACGTCCGACGGCGTCGCGGCGGAGGTCAGGCGCATCCTTCAGGCGGTGCAGAGCATGACGACCGGCGTGCCACCAGAGCTCCTGGCGGCGGCAAACGACTTCTTCGCCGGCCGGTATGAGCAGGCGCAAGTCAAGTTAGGAGTCATGTCCGGGGACGGACTTCCGGCGCCCCTCCAGTTGCAGCTGTCGTTGTTCCGCGCGGCCACGTACTTCAGCCTTTTGGTCCACAACGGTGAAAGCGACACCTTACTCCGGGACTCGGCCATGGACGCCGTGAAGGATTGTCGGCGATTGTCTCCTTCCTATGTGCCGGATGGCGCCGCGTTCTCACCCAGGTTCGTGAAGTTCTATCGGGAGGTCCCCTGATGCAGTGGACTTGCCGTTGAGGTTGAAGTACGTTTCCCACCCCCGCGTCGTTAGTTACAACGGACGACGTTTCTACTGAGGAGGTATTTGTGCGAGTGCCACGTGTTCTTAGTCTCGGAATCGCCCTTTCCGCCTATCTTGCGCTCGCGGGGGCTGCACACGCGCAGTCCAACATCGAAGCGAATCAGGGAGTGCAGCTCGACTTCCTGAACCCCGGGGCCCGCTCGCTCGCGATGGGGGGTGCCTTCATCGGCCTGGCCGATGACGCGACCGCGGCCCTGGCGAACCCGGCCGGCCTGCGTGCACTCTCCCGCACTGAGATCTCGTACGAGCACCGGATTCGGCAGTTCCACACGCCGTTCGTCTTCTCGGGTCGCCTATCCGGAACCCCGTCCAACAGCGGGGTCGATACCGTGTCAGGCCCGGTGTTTCGTACTGCCGAGACTAGCCGCCAGATTCCCTCGTTCCTGTCGGGCGTCTATGCGTCTGCCAAGCACAACTGGACGGTCGCCGGTTATCGCCACGAGACCTCCCGGTTCTTCAACACCTTCAGGACCGGTGGTCCGGTCTTCAGGAATGAGTCGGGAGGGAACACTCGTTACTTCCCTATCGACGCATACATCGACCTCAGCCTCGTGAATTACGGTGCTGCCGGTTCCTACAAGTGGCAGAGCTGTAAGACGACGAATGGCGTCAAGACCTGCCAGGACCGCTTCGCAGTGGGCGGGGGCGTGTCCTTCTACGACTACTATATGGACTCGAAGACCACCCGGTACGACCTGCCCACGAGCTTCTTCGCGGCACCCGTGTACACCACCCCGGTCAACAACCAGTTCCAGTTCGGCGAACAGTGGAAGACTGGTTACAACATCGGGGCGATGTTCATTCCGAGCTCGCGGGTACAGGTCGGTGTGAGCTATCGACAGAAGGTGGCCTTCGACACCGACGTCACGAACTACGTCGTCGAGACCGGCCTTCTGATCAATCCTGCCGACCGGTCGGCGGAGTTCGTACTGCCCTCCAATCTCGGCCTCGGTACTAGCTTCCGACTGACACGCTCGACCGTGGTGGCGCTCGACTACAACTTCGTCCGCTACTCCGATTCGACCCAGCGGTTCGTGAACGTGTTTCCCAGCAACACCCGGGAGGTCGCGACCAACTACTCGGCTCCGGATGCCAACGAGCTGCACATTGGCCTCGAACACCAGTTCGTGAACGCGAAGATCGCGCCGGCGCTCCGTGTCGGCACGTGGTTCGACCCTGATCACGCGGTGCGTCACAACACGACGCTGACCTCCTTCCTTCCCGGCAAGGACGTGTGGCACGTCACCGCCGGCGGCGGGGTGGTCATCACGAAGCTCGAGGTGAACGGCGCCCTCGACTTCTCGGACCGCGGCAACATCGGCTCAGTCTCGGCCGTGTTCCGCTTCTGAGGCGTACCTGACCTGGAACGTGCCGGCTGCCCGGGTTCGTCACCCGGGCGCCGGCGCGTTCGTTGACGAACGACTTCCATGACGACCGAGTGAGCATCGTATGGCGACCTGGTGCCCCACGTGTTTCGGAGAGCTGTCACCCAACGGCTCGTGCCTGGACATGTGCTCCAACGAACTGCTCGAATCAGAGACGGTCGACCTGCCGGTCGGCACGTATCTCGATTTGCGCTACGTCATCGGTGGCGTACTGGGGCGCGGAGGTTTCGGGATCACGTATCTCGGCTGGCAGCAGGTGCCCGGCCGTCGAGTGGCGATCAAAGAATACATCCCGCAGACCGTGGCGGTCCGCACGCAGGATCTGCGCGTTGTGCCCGCCGGTCGGGCGTCGTCGACCGAGTTCAATCAGGGGTTGACGGCGTTCGTCGAGGAAACCGATCGCCTCGCCAAGTTTCACGGTCACGCGCACATCGTCAGCGTCTTCGACTTCGTGTACGCCAACGACACGGCGTACATGATCATGGAATATTGCCCAGGTGAGACGGCGCTGAAATACCTCCGCAACCAGGGGGGCGCGGTGACTTTCGATGACGCCGTGGCCATCGTCGGGCCGGTACTCGACGCCCTCGATGCCCTGCACGCCCGGGGCGTGTACCACCGCGACGTCAGCCCCGACAATATCCTCATCACCGAGCAGGGAGTGAAGCTGATCGACTTCGGCGCCGCGCGCACCGCGCTGCGCGATCGAAGCATGAGCTTCTCGGCGATCCTCAAGATGGCCTACGCCCCTCCCGAGCAGTACCAGCGGAAGGGGAATCAGGGGCCTTGGACTGATGTCTTCGCGGCCGCGGCCACGATGTACCACCTGCTGGTGGGCGAACCGCCGCCCACGGCGATGGACCGGCTCCAGCGCGACGACATCGCGTCACCAGCGGCGCGCGGGGTCGTGTTACCGGCGTCCGCCGACCGCGCGATCATGCGAGCGCTCGCGCTGCAGGTCGAGAACCGCACGCAGCGGGCCAGCGAGTTCCGCCGTGAGCTGGGGACCGACGTTGTCCCGACGCCGCAGCCGGTGGTGATCCCGTCTCCTGAGCCGCCGAATCCGGTGCCCGTCAATTCGGTGGTCCAGCCGCCGCGACCGATTGTCGACGTTCCGCCGCCCCCGCCGCCGCCCGTCACGTCAGTGACGCCGGGCATCAACAGGCGTGTCATTGGCGTGGTGGCCGCGATGCTCCTGCTGGCGATCGTGGGACTGGTGGCCTGGCGGGCGACGAAGGGCTCAACGCCCCAGATCGTCTCGTTCGTGGCCGAGCCTGAGTCGCTCACCTCGCCCGGCACGCCCGTCACGTTGCGCTGGCGTACCAGCGGCGCGAGCCGCATCGATATCGTCTCGAACACCCAGGACGTCAACCGGACCGGGCTCGACGCGAGCGGTGAGCTGACGGTGTCGCCGAGCCTCACGACCACCTACCAGTTGACGGCGGCCGGCACTCCGGCGGCGACGAGTTTCGTGGTCGTGGCGGTCGAACAGCCCAGTGCGCCGGCGGCCGAGCGCCCGCCTGGCGTTGCCGGCGGCGATGCGCCGCG
>JBEBGG010000258.1:0-3712 GCA_040081555.1 Vicinamibacterales bacterium | reverse complement strand
GTCGGCGGCAGGTTGGGGTCGTGGAGCCGCGCCAGATCCTTGTCGACCAGCTCCATGTGGCGCGTGTAGGCATTGCGGAGGCGCTCAAGACGCGCAAGTTCGCGCTCATGATGCTGCGCTTCAAGCAAGGTGGTCGCGACGATGGTGCAGAAGGCCGCGCAGAGGGATACGAGCGCCGCCAAGATCATCAGCCCCGCGCCGGCGAGCTGCTCGACGACGTTCGTGTCGGTGATGTTGCGGCCCGACAGCGTGAGCCAGAAGCCGATGATGACGGCGAGGCCGCAGAGCACGGCACCGGTCTTGGCACGCCGGACCGTGCGCGCGGGGCGATGCGCGTCACTGACCATGGCCCCGATCAGCACATGCAGGAGTACGATCCACCCAGCCGCGAAGATGGGCGCCGCCACTGCCCAACCTTCCATTGACAGGCCGAGGAGCGCCACGGGGCCGCTAAGCACGAAGAAGACGCCGGCCTCGAGTTCGGCCAATAGCCCGCCGAGCAGCGAGTAGGCGACCTTCGTCAGCGGCGGATCGTTGAGCGGAACCCGATCGACGACCGCCTGTCTGACTTCGTCCGTCTGTCGATCGAGTGCGGCGGCCTCGCTGACTGACGCCGCCCGTTCTGCTTCGCCCGCCTCGAGGCGGACGGGGCGATGGTTCAACTCGAACACCGCCTCGCGCCGCGCCGGGAGATTAGGCTCCCGGCGCAGCATCCGAAGGAAGAAGTACGCGACGACGACCACAGCCAGGTGACCAGCGACGTAGAGCAACGCGATTGACAACATGACGCACCTCACATCCCCCGAGGGTGACCGAATGCGCGGCGTCTCGGGCCATCCGTGCACGACCCCAAGATGCCCAATCCCACGTGGCTGAGGGTCTGCGGTCGGTGGCGTTCTGCTTAAAAACTCCGTGGCGTTCGCCGCCACCTCCCGCCACCATTTCTAGCCTTGTGACCCCGGCCGTGTTGGCTTACCTTGTTGCCGTGAACTATCCGGGAGTTCTGGCGCTAGTCGTTCCTTGCGTGTCGGGACTCGCCGCGTACGATCCCCGCACGAAAAACTGGTACGTAGAAGGCCAGGAACCGCGGCGTTTTGGTGACCTCGGTGCGAAATATCCAGGACGATGCCAGAGGCTGGTAGCGCTCTTTCTCAAGAATCAATCGCAAACCGTAAGGCACGTCGAATGGACCGACGGCGAGCTGAAGGGAGTGGTCGCAGATCTGAAGCGAGCTCTAAAGACGCTAGGTTGTGAGGGCGATGTTGTAGACGACGTCGTGCAGAATGAGCGAGGAGAAGGTTATCGCCTCAATGAGGACAATGCTCGCGACCTGCCGGCTTGGGCCGTCTCGCGAGTTGAGGCTGCAATCCGCTCACGTGTCTCACATCCAGCCGTTCCACGTACCAGTCTCCCCGAGTTCGTGTGGTCGGCCGAACTTCTGGATCTGGTCCGCTCGGGCGCGTGGACGCTTGTTCAGCTCTTGCCGGGCAATGGCGCGGAAGAGGTCGCAGCCATCCTCCGCGAGGGCTTGGGTGAAGCCGAGGTCCTGTCAATCGACATTTCAGCAATCTCAGACCGAACGCAACTGCGCATAGCCATTTGCAGTGGCGAACTGACCGACCCCGCGGGCTCATCTGAACATCAGATTGCCAGGGCTGCGGTAGGTTCACGCGAACTCTTAGTCATCGTCGTGAAAGGCTGGGGGGCCCACGCTCAGCGATTCGGAATCGATTCCCTCACCGCAATAGCGGAAGGGCTGCATGCGTTCATCAACGTTCGCCGACCTCCAGTCGTCATCGTTGTGCTATCGGCCACCCCGACAAGCCACCTCATTCCGCCGGCCGCGGACGGTTCCCTGCTCGGATTGACGCGAATAGGGCAACACACTGCAGATGCCGACCGTCTCGAAGCATGGGCTCGGGATCAACTTGGCAGCGTAACCGAGGTGGACTTCCAGACACTCTTCGAAGCAGCAGAGGGCCAGCTCGCCGCCATGCAGGCGGCGATGCGATTCCGCAACACTCTTGACGAGCGGCGCCGCGAGATTGTCGCTGCTCATGAGCGAGCAGGAGACGCCATTCTGGCATCGCTCGGTCCGTGCTGCGTCGATGTCCTCCGGGGTTCCTCACGCAGGCACGAGTGCGTCAGAGCTCTAGAGTCGGCAGGCATTCTGGTGCCCGTTGGGGAGTCTAGCCAGCCAAGAGTGCAAGGCTGGGCGGCCAATTGGAAGGGACCGTCCCGAAAATCATGACTCAATCTTGGCCAGCCGCGCCTTATCACGTCGGGGGCGCGGTCTGGGACGCACACCGTTTCGCGGGACGTGAGAATCTGCTCACGGTTCTCTCCGCTCTTGCTCAAGACGGCGACCGGCCCGGTTTCATCCTCAGCGGACCCCGTCGAAGCGGCAAGTCGTCCGTCCTGGAGCGACTTGCTCGCATCCTAGGCTCGGGGACGTTTGTGGCTCGCATCGACTTGCTGGGAATTCTGGGGTACACGGACGCCTGGCCTCCTCGAACTGTTGCGCCGACGGTATTGCAGTCACTTCTCGACGTCCTTGAGGCGGAGTTCGGCAAGGTTCCGGGCGTGTGCCGCGACGTCGCAGTAGCGGATGGGTTTGACGTCACGGGTTTTCGTCGCCGCGCACTCCCAGCAATGCTATCCATCCTCGGTGGTCAGAGATTGACAGTGTTTTTTGACGAGATGGAAGTTGCACAGGCGCGTGATCCCTTTGCGCCTCGAGACATCGTGGCAGCGCTTACCCCTTGGCCGGGCGCCAAGGACCCATGCCCATTTGTCGGGATGGTGTGGGGCCGCGCATTTGGTCGAGGTCTTACGCGAGACGTTCCGTCTCAGTTCAAGGACTTTCATCGTGAAGAACTAAAGCGACTGTCGTCCACTGAGGTGGAACAGGCACTTACACGCCCTCTCCGGGCGGCTTACGAATGGAACAGCGAAGCCGTGGCGCGGGTTTGGGAGCTTACCAGTGGACACCCGTTGTTTGTCGCGGCGCTCGGGGCAGCTGTCCACGGCGGTCGCGTGCCAGGTGCGGTCAACAACGTTGACCGAGCCGAGGTCGATGAAGCGATCGATTCAGCCATCGATCACAGTCAGAGTTGGGGCGATGCTTGGCGTCAGCTAAATAGTCGGCAGCAGATCGCGTTACTTGCTCTGGCGACGCTCGGGAAGGGCGATCTTCCGAAGATCGTCGCGACTGTTCGAGATTGGGGAGCGCCGTACGAGGTTCTTGACTTCGAGCCCTTCATGCGGAGCCTCGCTGAGGATGGCTTGATCGATCGATCTGGGGATGGTCTGCGTTTCCCGGTCGAGATGATGCGGCTGTGGATTCTCCGGAAAGATCCCCAGGACATCCTCGGAACTCCTGAGGATCCGAAGGACGGGCTCACGGCCGAAGCGTCTCGGCACGAACATGAGGGTCGTGTCCTATACGAGCAGGGGAACCTCGATGAGGCCGCCCGCGCCTTTCAAGCATCGCTGAAGCTTGATGGCACGCGATGGTCTGCGGCCGTCTGGTTGGGTCAGATTCTTCTGCGACGCAACCAGCCGCTTGAAGCCGCGGAAATGCTGCGAGGGGCCGCGCCGACGGCTGAGGTGCGTCGCATTCGGGCACAGGTGCTGGCGCGGTGCCTTGAACAAGCGCTTGAGACGCACGCCGACCCGCTGCCCTGGATCACTGAGCTGCGAACGATCGATC
>JBEBGG010000257.1:0-3735 GCA_040081555.1 Vicinamibacterales bacterium | reverse complement strand
GCCTGCTCGAGGAGTCCCTTCGGGACCCGAATCCCGCGAGAGTTGCCGATGCGAACAATGCGAGTGGTCGTAATCATGTGACTACAGTGTATCTACGTCCGCGCGTACTGGCAATCCGCGTCGTTCAGGAGGCCAACGCTACGAATGAGCCACGCGCTTCTTGCGCACCGAGCGCGTCGGCTCCATTCGTTTGTTAGCCGGTCGTCGCGCGGCGCGCCATCGCCGGAGCGAGGAAGGGCTCTCGTTTGAGGCGAGGCCCAGGAGCAGCGCTTCGACCTCGATGTCCTCATCCAGTTGCGGCCAGTGAATACCCAGGCCGGCCCCGATGAGCTCCCAGCGTTTCCGTTCGCTCGGTGTGCCGGCGGCCAGGCGGGGATACCAGGAGACGGGTACCGACACGAGCCGGCCGTCACGCAACTCGACTACCAAGTGGTCCCCAGTAACCCGAACGCTGCGTGCCGCTGCCCGGTCAACGGCCAGTGCGGAAGTAGCCATCCCATGCCCTCACCAAGTCTGGCTGGTGCTGCTGCACCAGTGCCTTGATCTTCTGTAGTTCGGTTGTTCCAAAGCCTTGGCTGTACTCCAGGCCCACCGGTTCCAGCCAGAACTTGGCTGTCCGGTCGTCCCGCCCCACATGAACGTGCCGCGGCTCACCGCGGTCGCTGGAGAAAAAGAAGAACCGGTACGGCCCCTCTCGGAGAACTGTCGGACTCACACCGGAATTGTCGCAGCTTTCTGTGACTCAATCGAGTGATCCAATATCCGGCTAACGGCAGTGCTGAGCCGCGCTGCGCGGCGTCACGATACCACCGCCGCGTAGCGTCGGCCTCAGCGCATGGTTAGGCAGGCCCACGGTTCGGATTCTGGCTAGCTCGAACTGAGGCCCTGCCAGAGCGCGCTTGAATTACTGCGGCGGCTGCCGCCAAAACGAACCCGCCCAACCAACCCGCAGTGCTGAAACCTGTCTGGATGAGTGTGCCGTTCACGAGCCCGGCACCCACCAGCACGACGGCGAGACCAACGTATTCCGGCATCCCGTACAAGAACGCGAACGGTAGATAGTGAGCCCCGACCAAGATCATCAGAGCCGGAAAGAACCAGGTGACGTTGTACAAAGCCACGGCCCACACGATGGGGAGGGCGAGCGGTATGACCAAAGCAGCCTGCACGGCCAATTGGCGAATCGGATTGTCCGAACTCAGCACCGGGCGACGCCCAATGAAGCGCAAGAAGAGCAGGCCTGCAGGGTGGATCAGCGTGCCACCGACGGATGTGGCCACGATCGCCGCCCGAGGGCCAGACAAGGCTCCGAGCGCGGCAGATGCACACCACAACAGGCTCGCCGCGAGCATGCCCGGCGATCCCCCAAGATAAGCCGTCCGCAATTCACGCTGGGCGTTCTCGATCTCCACGTCGTTGTCCTGTTGTCTGCGCTGCCTAACGGTTCAGATGAGCCGCGCCCCGGTCGATGCGCCAGCTGCCGAGGGGTGTCGGCTCCATCTGAAGGTTATGCCGCCCATTCCTGAATGACGTGCTCTGCTACGACGCGAAGGTCTGTGTCGGGCAAGTGGATGACGGCGTCAAGACCGGTGATGGGCTGCACTCCAACGAAGAAGCGTAAGGTCGCCGCACGCAACATGTCCACGTCTCCGTCCGAATCGCCGACCGCCGCCGTGCGGTCTGGAGACGCCCCAGACTGTGCCGCCAACTCCCGCAGCCACCGAGCCTTGTCGCGGCCCCAGACGTGCACGACCTCGCCCCGTGGAGTCAGGTCCGTGCCGAGGTAGTGCTTAACGTTCAACTGGTCCGCGAACCACTGAACGGCGAATTTCCACGTAATGGACGCGATCGCAACTTCGACGTGAGCATCCTGCAATAGCCGGATCGCCTGATGCGCGCCAGGAGCCCACCGCGCGTTCCGTAGATGGCTCTGCAGAACTTCAAGCGGATGGTCCTTGTACCACGCCGCCATCTCGAGCCGACCAATCTCGATGTCTTTCTCTGACGTCGATGCTTCGAACCGCTTCATCTCGTCGATTCGGCCTAGCGGTTTCGCAAGCACTTCGCAGACGGTGTCCCCACGCAGAAGGGTTCCGTCCAAATCAAACACCACGACGCCACGGGCCATATCGCTCTGGTTGTCTGTCGGCATAACGCTTCAAATGAGCCGCGCGGGCTCGCCCGCATGATGCCACGGACATGTGCCCGCGTCGGTCTCGATTTGATTGTTAGCCAGTCGATGCATGCTTAGCTTCCCGGATGCGCTGGCGCCGAGCCCATTGCGAGACGCGTCCTGAGTGCACCGGCGATCGAAGGCCACTCTGAGCGAACGATCGAATAGTAAGCAGTGTCCCTGACGCCTCCATCCGTCGCGCGAACGTGAGCCCGCCGAATGCCTTCGAACGATGCACCGAGACCTTCGATTCCACGACGCGAGCGGCTGTTCCTGGCGTCCGTCTTCAAGGTGACACGATGCACGCCCCACTCGTCGAAAGCGTGCTGCAGCAGGAGGAGCTTCGCTTCGGTATTGCAGCCGGTTCTCTGAGCCGAGTGAGCCAACCACGTGCTGCCGATTTCGGCCACATCCGGAATGGCGTTCGGTTTTGAGACAGTTCGTCCGGGTGGCCAGGCAGGAGGCCAGTCCCAGTAGTCGAGTTCAAGAAAGCGAGTCGAGCCAAGAACCTGACCCGTTCGAGCCGATCGGATCGTGAACGGCAGTTCCGAGCCGGTTTGCTCAGCCGAGAGGGCCTCTCGGACGTACGTCTCCATGGCGTCGAGCCCGTCCGGGACCCTCGTGAAGGCATAGTGCTCTCGACTCTCGGTCGCTGCGTCGAGCAACTTCTGAATGTGGTCCGGACTGAGCGGTTCGAGCCGAACGAGAGTGCCCTCAAGGATGACCCGGGACGGCATTGCGTTCTTCTTCCATGCAGGTTTGCAGTTCGGATCTGGCTAACGTGCGGCTTCAGCCGCGCCGGCTGATGATGCGACGAGCCGGCGTCGGCTGCAAGCAGAGTTAGACCTCGTAGTGATCATGTTCCGAAGTGGACGCGCGCTCGAATCCGGATTCGCGAAACGCCTCTCTCCTCCGCGCACAGCGCGCCGCCTCGAGTCGTGGAGGCAGGAGCCACCGTCGTGCATGATGGCCCTACTGATTGGTCCCGTGTTTCAACGCTAGAAGGAACGCGTCGGGATCGGCTGGGCTGAGGAGAATGCCGTAGCCATTCGTCGTTGGCAGGTAGACCGTACGACTACGATCCGTCAGATACACCAACGCTCGCTCGCCGTTGCGCAATCGGAACCAGCCGCTCTCAAACCCGGGCAGTCCGGTGCCCATCGTTCTCAGTCCAGGCGTCAGTTCCGGCGTGGCCTCGAGATCAACTCGCCGCGCCTGTTCGGTGCGGAGGGTTGAGGTGGGAATGAAACGCCCGTGCCAGCCGCCACGCAGCCGCAACCCTTCGCGCGAGACCTCGAAGGTCGCTGACCGAGAACCTTGGGCAGACACTGCCAATAGACCGAACACCAAGACCAAGATGATGCCCGGCACGATGGCCACGGCCCAGAGCGCCTTGGATGCCGCCGGAGCGATCTGGAACACCTGTGTCGCCATGATCTACCTCTCTGTGTGTTTAGAGGTCTAACGTTTCAAATGAGCCGCGCCCGCTGCTGCGCGCAAGCGGGGAGCGGGCGTCGGCTCCATTTGATTGTTGGGCGGCTATGCCGGGATGGTTTCGAGTT
>JBEBGG010000088.1:0-13771 GCA_040081555.1 Vicinamibacterales bacterium | reverse complement strand
ACTTCATGAGCGCCGTGATTGACCGGCGCGCGTTTGACCGCATCACGACCTACATCTCCTACGCCCGCCAGAACGCCGTCGTGGTCGCCGGGGGCACTGCTGATGCCTCACTGGGGTATTTCATCCGACCGACGCTGGTTGAAACAACCGACCCATCCTCCAAGCTGCTGGAGGAAGAGATCTTTGGCCCGGTCGTGACCGCGTATGTGTACGACGACAATCGGTGGGAAGAAACGCTCGAGTTGGTCGACTGCACATCGCCGTATGCGCTGACCGGAGCCGTGATCGCAAGCGATCGCCAAGCGATAAACAGTGCGACAGCGGCACTGCGGTTTTCGGCGGGCAATTTCTACATCAACGATAAGCCGACGGGCGCGGTCGTCGGTCAACAGCCGTTCGGCGGGTCAAGAGCCTCTGGGACCAACGACAAGGCCGGATCGGCGCTCAATCTGACCCGGTGGGTCAGCGCTCGCACGATCAAGGAGACAGTGGCGCCTCCGACGGACTACCGATATCCCTTCATGGAGGACCAATAGCCCACTACTTCGTCCACACCAGCGCCACCAGCTTCGGCGTCAGATTTGTCTTCTTCGGCTTCACGGTGACCGACTCGAGCTTCTCCGTCGCGGCATCGCTGCTGGCCGTGATGGCGTCGAGTTCGACCTGAATTTGCACCTCGAGCTCTTCCTTCATCTTCTGCAACGCCTCGACGGTTTCGCCAGCGCGGGCCACATCCTGAGACTCCTTCATGGTCCGGCCGATTCCGCGAGCTGCGGTGGTCGCTCGGCCGAGATTGGTCGCGCTGATGGCCTTCCGGCTGCCAAACATCGAGAGCAACGTCGCGCCGACTGAGATTGCCGCCTGCAACTTCTGTCCGGTCGACTGCTCGGATTCCCGCTGCACCGCCTGCTGCGCCTTCCGCAGCCGCTCCTCGAGCGCCGCCTGCTTGGCCGCGTATTTCCTCCTGATCGCGTCGAGGTCGCCGTCTCGAGACTCGCGTGAGCTATGCGCAATACGCGCGCGGAAGTCACGCTCGGTCTCATCGGCGGAGGACACGAGGTTGGTTGAGGGGCTTCGAAACAGTGCCAGCGCCTCTGTAGACACCAGCAATGCGAGCAATTGCTTGGTCCACCCGTCGTAGCTCTTGGCCTTGAGCGCAACCGAAGGGATGGCGCCAAAGGTCGCACCATCTGGCGCGTCCTTCTCGAGCGTGTCTGGCGTCCACTCCACGCGTTCAGCCTGCTCCCAGTCCACCGCGACCGCACCATCGGTAATGGGCGCGGCCAGCGTCAGCAGCTTCGTCGTATCGAGCCCGAGCTTTGGCTCCAGGAAACGCGCACTGACTGCTGCGTAGACCATGCCCCGCAACGGCGTAGACACGGCGGCCGCCGCTTCCGGCGAGAAGAACTGCGCCACGTCCGCCGGAACAGTTGGCCGCGACGCAGCTACGGACGCCGCGATCGATGGTGCAACAACCCGTGCCGATGAGGCCTGCGGAGCAGCGGCCTTGAGCCCCGCCGATAACTTCTTGACATCGTCTCGACCCAGTGGCCCGCGCAAATAGGAGAGCGCCCATCGGGACTGGAACAATGTGAGGGCGTCCTCGTGCACGTTACGCATGAGGAAGACTCGGCTCGTGAGCGACGACAGGAGTCGATCGACTTCCGCGCGATCGAAGCCGGCGCTGTCACTGGCGCCTTCAAGTCCGTCGAGGACGCGCGCCTTGTCGCGATCGGTCTGCAACCGTCCGAGCCACCACGTCCCAATGTTCGAAAGCCCTTTGTAGTCCAGATCCACGGGATTCTGCGTTGCGAGGACGACGCCAACGCCGGCAGCGCGCCCCTGCTTCAACAGCGTGAGGAGCGGCGCCTTCGACGGCGGATTCGCCACTGGCGGGAAGAAGCCGAAGATCTCGTCCATGTAGACCATGGCACGCAGGCTCGAGGTACCGCTTTGTGAGCGCATCCATCCGGCCACGGCGTTGAGAAGGAGCGACACGAAGAACATGCGCTGGCTGTCGTCGAGGTGCGCGATCGAGAAGACTGAGACACGCGGCTTGCCGCTGGCCGAGCGGAGGAACGCCGCCACGTCGAGCGGTTCACCCTGGCTCCATACTTCGAAGCCTGGCGACGCGATCAGCGCATTGAGCGCCATCGCAAAGGTCAACCGATCCTTCTGGGGAAAGAACGTGTCGACGTCCATCACACCGACGCGGGTGAATGGCGGCTGCTGCACGCGCTGAATCAGCGCCGGCAGGTCGGGGCTCTCACCCGCCTGCCAGGCATTGAGCAGGATCGTGGACAACAAAATGTGCTCGGGGCTCTTCAGCGGCTCACCCTCAACACCGGCGAGCGCCAGCAAACTCGACACCGCGGTATTGACGCGTTCCCGCAGCAGTTCCGGCTCATCAATCGTCGGGCGCGTGAAAGACGTCAGCACCGACACCTGCAGGCCGGCAGTACTTCCGGGCGTGTAGATTGCGAAGTCCGCCGCATCGCGCAGTCGCTGAATACGGGCCCCATCCTCGCCCCAGTCCGAGAGTCCCTTCTTCCAACGCTCGGCCTGTTCGGCGGCGAACTCCGCCGTGCTCCTCCCCGCTCGCCTCGCATCGTCTTCGTTGACCCACGGCAGGAAGTCGTCTGGACGTAAGGCGGGAAAGGTCAACAGTAAGTTGGTGAGATCTCCCTTGGGATCGATCACGATCACCGGAACGCCATCAATCGCCGCCTCCTCGATGACGGCAATGCCAAGGCCGGTCTTGCCACTGCCCGTCATGCCGACACAGAGTGCGTGGGTCACCAGGTCCTTCGAGTCGTAGAGGACGAGGTCATCGGTGACCTTCTTCGTGGTCGGGTCGAAGTGTTTGCCAAGATAGAAGACGCCGAGCTTCTCGAAATCCTGCATGGGCATGATCTTACGTTCTAACAATCGACGGCGGAACCGGCCCGACTCGAACGGGCATGGGGGCTGTCGGTGCTAACCTTCGGCTTCGGGCCTGGGCCCATGAGCGTGATAGAGTACGCCCGTCATGGCAGACAAGGAAAAACGTGAAGTGGGCGACGCGCTTGGCATGATCGAGACGCGCGGGCTCGTCGGCATGATCGAGGCAACCGATGCGATGCTGAAGACGGCCAACGTCACCTTGGTCAGTTGGCAAAAGGTCGACGCCGGTCTCGTCACTGCACTGGTGCGAGGCGATGTCGGGTCAGTGAAGGCCGCCACCGACGCCGGCGCCGCCGCGGCCCGCCGAGTTGGTGAGTTGATTGGCGTCCACGTGATTGCGCGGCCCGCCGACGACCTCGAAAAGATCTTCCCGATCCGCTAGGCGACGCGCTCAGCGGCTTCCTCTCTCGCTACTTTCGTCCCTTCCGCATTTCGATTTCGCCCGTCTTTACCGGCGTTCGCCGCCGGCCCTTCGGAATCTTCCCGAGGTCTCTGAGCGAGCTCTCGTTTCCAACCACCATCAGCGGCTGCTCTGGCGATTCCAGGAGGTTGTAGAGCCCACCGTCGGCGGTGCGCGCAAACACTTCCCGGCCGGCGGTCACCAGATGCACCGGACCGCCACCGCCCGTCGCAGCAAAGAGGGACGTCTTGAAGTGGGCCCTGATCACTTCGACGATGGTGTGCATTTGCGGGATCGAAAAGCCTCGACTGCGCAAGTCCGCCAGCGCGATGAGCTCGAAGACGTGGGTGGGCGTATAGCGACGTTCGGTGTGGCCGCCTTTTGCCGTGGGATGGGATGGAATCGCCGGTGACAGCAGACCGCTGGCGTCCCAAATCTGCAACTGGCGAGCGGACAGTCCGGTGAATGCCGCCACTTCGCGCGAACTGTAGGTCCGCTTCAATCGCATCAGCGTGCGTGCTGGTCGGCCATCGCGGCGCCGACAAAGTCCTTGTCGGTGATGCCGCCTTCGCTGTGTGTCGAGTAGGTAAGAGTCACGCGTTGGTAGTTGATCTGGATGTCAGGATGGTGGTCTGCCGCCTCAGCGCCAGGCACCAGTCTCGCGACAAACGCCACGGCTTCAGGAAATCCGTCGAACGTGAACTGCTTGCGGATCGCGTTGCCGTCGAGCGCCCATCCGCTGATCGTTGACAGTCGCCGGCGGATCTCGTCAAGTGACAGCCTGGCCACACTTCCTCCTCACGGTAGACCGACACCGAAATGGCTAGCGCGGTTGCCGGGCGCGCACCTCGTTGAGCAACAGCCGGGCGCTGTCCACGGCTCGAAGCGCGTCCTTCGTCGCACTGGCAGCTCCAGCTTCATCCGCGGAGAAGGCGTGTCCGGACACCACGCGATGATAGACACGTTGAGCGTCCTGGAGCGCGATCAACGCGTCGGTGTGTGCCTGCTGCCACTCGAGCCAGTTGGGAGCGGTACTCATCAGAAGCCTCCAAAACGTGCCGGCGTCATCAGGTCGAGCAAGGGATCACGGCGGCCATCGAGCAGCAGGTCGGCGACCAGCAGGGCGGTAAGCGGAGCGAGCAACACGCCGTTCCGATAGTGCGCGGTCGCATAAATCAGCTCCGGGTGTGCTGCCGACCGCCCGACAATCGGCACATGATCCGGGGCGGCCGGGCGCAGGCCGACACGGGCGCCTGCAAACGTCGCATCAGCGGCCGACGGCGCCAGCTCGCAGATCGCGGCCAGCAGTTCACGCACGCCCGCAACGGTTGTTCGCTCATCGAAACCCGCGTCCTCAACGGTCGCACCCACAAGCACCGTGCCATCCCTCCACGGCACGACGTAGCACCGCTCGCCCCAGACGACGCGTGTGAGCGGCGTCCCGCTCCACTGCAGTTGCAGCAACTGGCCACGAACCGGGGCCACCGGAATGCGTCCCTGGCAGCCATCGAGCTCAATCTGACTGCTCCAGCTCCCGGCAGCCAGCACAACGGCATCGGCCACGAGAGCGCCGCGTTCCGTGAACACGGTGAGCTCGCCGGTGGCGGCGCTGATGCGCGTCACCCGGCCGTGTTCGACCATCTGGGCGCCGTGGCGACGTGCCCCGGCCGCAAGCGCCTGGGTTAATTCAGTGGCACCGACAAACCCCTGGGTCGGGATGAGCAGGCCACCCGCCACCGCCGCCGACAGCGCCGGCTCGTATGCGTGAACCTCGCGGGCGTCCAATCTCTCCGCGCCAATCCCTCGGGCCGACAGGAGCGCCGAAGTCTGGTCGAGACGGGAGAGCCGGGCGTCATCGAACGCGACGTCGAGAGTGCCGTCGCGGCGGTAATTGAGGGGCAGCCCGGCGTCGAGGCAAAGCCGGGCGACAAAATCGTCGAACACGTCGAGACCGCGCGCCGCAATCTCGAGCAGCGGGCCACCGTCGGGGGCCTCATTGAACGGTGCGAGCATACCGGCCGAGGCTTGCGTGGCGCCGAGGCCGGCGCCACGATCGTCGATGACCCCCACCGACGCCCCCCGCCGGGCCAGCTCGTAGGCAACCGCGCAACCGATAATGCCGGCGCCGACGACAACGACGTCCCGTGAAGGCGCCACAAAGAGAAATCTTACGTTAAGATCGAAGTCCCCCTTTATGCGGAAACTCCTAGTCGCCAACCGATCGGAAATTGCCATTCGCTGTTTCCGTGCCGCCACCGAACTCGGCCTGCGCACGGTCGCGATCTACAGCCAGGAAGATCGATTCTCGCTGCATCGCTTCAAGGCTGACGAAGCGTTCCTCGTCGGACCGGCGCAGGGGGGCGAACCCGTCCGCTCGTATCTCAACATCGAGGCCATCATCGCCGTCGCCAAGGCGCAGGGCGTTGATGCGATTCACCCGGGCTACGGCTTCCTCTCCGAAAGCGGTCCGTTTGCGCGCGCGTGCGAGGCAGCCGGCATCCAGTTCGTGGGTCCGACCCCTGATCATCTCGATGCGTTTGGCGACAAGACCGCGGCGAAGCGCCTCGCGCAGGCCGCGCACGTACCCACCATTCCGGGCACCGAGCACGCCATCAGCGACCCAGCGGAAGTCCTTGCCGAGGCGAAGCGAATCGGCTTCCCCCTGATGATCAAGGCCAGCTTCGGCGGCGGTGGGCGCGGTATGCGCGTCGTCCACAGCCCTGATGAGCTCGAGGCGAAGTTGGCCGAAGCGCAGCGCGAGGCCGGGGCCGCATTCGGGCGGTCGGACGTCTTCCTCGAGCGCTACATCCAGCGCGCCAAGCACATCGAAGTGCAGATTCTAGGCGATGGGCAGGGCAATCTCGTCCACCTCTGGGAACGGGACTGCTCCGTGCAACGCCGGCATCAGAAGGTGGTGGAGGTCGCACCGAGCATCAACCTGCCGCTCGACCTGCGCACCCGAATTTGTGAGGCGGCGGCGACGCTCTGCCGCTCGGTTGGCTATCGCAGCGCCGGCACCGTCGAGTTCCTGCTGGACGTAGACCGTGGCGAGTTCTTCTTCATCGAAGTGAATCCGCGCATCCAGGTGGAACACACGGTCACCGAAATGGTGACGGGCATCGATCTCGTGCGCAGTCAGATCTTGATCGCGTCCGGTCACACACTCCACGAGGCGCCCGTCAGTATCCCGCCACAAGAACGGATTGATATCCGGGGCGTGGCCATGCAGTGCCGCATCACCACCGAGGATCCTGAGCGGCTCTTCATCCCGGACTACGGCCGCATCACGACGTATCGTTCGGCCGGTGGTTTTGCGGTGCGCCTCGACGGTGGCAATGGATTTGGCGGCTCGGTGATCACGCCCTACTTCGATTCGCTGCTGGTCAAGGTGACGACCTGGGGCTCGACCCTCGAGGAGGCGGTGCAGCGCTCAGACCGCGCGCTGCGTGAATTCAGAATCCGCGGCGTCAAGACCAACATCGCGTTCCTGCTCAATCTAATCGGACATCCGACATTCAAGTCCGGCGAAGCCACGACGACGTTCATTGACGACACGCCGGAGCTATTCCGCTTCCGCGCCGCCCAGGACCGAGCCACCAAAGTTCTCGCCTACCTCGCGGACGTCATCATCAACGGGCGTCAGGATGTGAAGGGCACGGTCGATCCGCGGCGACGGTTGCAGGTGCCGCACGCGCCAATGGTGCCGACCGGCTCGACACCACCGCCAGGCACTAAGCAGCTGCTCGACACGCTGGGACCCGATAGATTCGCCGAGTGGATTCGCAACGAGAAACGACTGCTGCTCACCGATACCACTTTGCGCGATGCGCATCAGTCGCTGCTGGCCACCCGTGTGCGCAGCTTCGACATGCTGGCCATCGCGGATGCGATGGCGTGGACGACACCGACACTGTTCAGTCTGGAGATGTGGGGCGGTGCGACGTTCGACACGTCCATGCGGTTCCTGCAGGAGGACCCGTGGCGGCGGCTCGAGGAGCTGCGCGCACGGGTGCCGAACATCCTGTTTCAGATGCTGCTCCGCGCGAGCAATGCCGTCGGCTACACGTCGTACCCCGACAACGTCGTGCGAGCGTTTGTGAAGCAGAGCGCGGAGTCCGGCATTGACGTCTTCAGGATCTTCGATTCGCTGAACTCGACAGACAACATGAAGCTGGCAATGGAGGCCGTCCGCAACGACACCAACGCGATCTGCGAAGCGGCTATCTGCTATACCGGCGACATTCTTGATCCGACGCGCACCAAGTATTCGTTGCAGTACTACGTGCGCATGGCCAAACGCCTGGTGGACATGGGCACCCACGTGCTCGGCATCAAGGACATGGCCGGCCTGTGCAAGCCGTATGCGGCGCGCGCACTGGTGCGAGCCTTGCGCGACGAGATTGGCGTCCCGATTCACTTCCACACGCACGATACGGGGGGCATCAACTCAGCGACGTTGCTCCAGGCCTCGGATGCGGGCGTCGACATCGTCGACGGCGCCATTGCCTCGATGAGCGGCATGACCAGTCAGCCGACGCTCAATGGCATTGTGGCGGCGTTGCGCCATACCGAGCGCGAGACCGGACTCGACTCGACTGCGCTTGACGACTTGAGCCGCTACTGGGCGGTGGTGCGCGAGCTGTACTTTCCGTTCGAGGAGGGCTTGAAGGCGCCAGGGCCGGATGTCTATCAGCACGAGATGCCTGGCGGGCAGTACACCAACCTGCGCCAGCAGGCGAAGAACCTCGGTCTCGACGGGCGATGGCCGGAGGTGTGCGAAGCATACGCGACAGCCAATCGCCTGGTCGGCGACATCGTGAAGGTAACGCCGTCGAGCAAGGTGGTGGGAGATCTCGCGCTGTTCCTCGTGACCAATCGCTTCACGGAAGACGACGTCATGAACGCGAAGACGGCGCTGCCGTACCCGCGGAGCGTCGTCGAGATGATGCAAGGCATGCTGGGCGAGCCGGAAGGCGGATGGCCCAAGGCGTTTCGGGATGCAGTGCTGCTCGCCGGGCGTGCGGAGCCGATTGTTGGGCGCCCCGGCGCCTCATTGCCACCCGCCGACTTCGAAGCCGCATCGCGTGAAATCGAAGCCGCAACCAAGCGCGTGCCACGAAACGAGGACGTGCTGTCGTACCTTCTATATCCCCAGGTGTTCCTCGACTTCCAGAAGCACTTGGATCAGTACGGCGACACGTCGTCGGTCCCGACCGCGAACTTTTTCTACGGTATGCAGCCGGGCAGTGAGACATCGATCGAGATCGAGCGCGGCAAAACGTTGTTCGTGAAGTTTCTGACCTCTGGCGAGGTGCGCGAGGACGGCACGCGTACGGTGTTCTTCGAGCTGAATGGTCAGCCCCGGGCGGTGAACGTCGCTGACAGGGCGATTGCGGCGACCATCAAGCGCCATCCGAAGGCCGATCCGGCCAACCCCGACCATATCGCGGCACCTATGCCCGGAAAACTTTCGACCGTCGCCGTGCGCGTAGGACAGGCGGTCAAGAACGGCGAGCGGCTGCTGTCGATTGAAGCAATGAAGATGGAGACCGCCGTCTACAGTCCCCGCGACGGGCATGTCGCCGAGGTCCACGCCGACACCGGCACTGTGGTCGAGGCACGCGACCTGCTGCTCGTGCTGAAGGACTGATTCGTAGCTTCAAGCAGTAGAGCCTTCGAGACGATCGACGGGGCGCGATCGGTGGTGGGACGACTTGGTGAGAACGGCTCATGACCACGGGTGCAAGTCGATTCACCGTTCTGACGGCCTGCGCTGCGCTTCTGGTTTCCAATATCGGATGCGCAACGGTTGCGCACGGGCGGCGGGAGAACGTCACCCTCACGTCGAGTCCACCCGGCGCGACAATCTTCGTCAACGACACGTCGTCGGGCGCGAGAACGCCATCAACGCTGTCGTTGCCTCGCCGACGAGCGATTACGCTGAGATTCGAGCGCGACGGCTACGCTCCAAGGGAGATGAAGTTGCAACGACACGGCAGCAAGTGGCTGTGGCTCGACCTCGCCGTTTGCTCGAACCCTCTGGCTGGACAAGGGCTCGACTCGCTATCCCTTTGGCCGCTGTTGATCCTCGGCTGCTTCGCTGAGCTATCGACGATCGACCTGCTATCTGGCGCAGCATTCGCCCTCCCGAAGCGGGTGCAGGTGGAGCTCGTTCCCATCTCTGGCTCCCCCTAGGGGCGCGCGCCACGAAACACGGAGTGGGACGATCGGCAACGTACGAGGACGGTTTCCGCCACTGGGGACGATGGCGCTGGTGGCTGGTGCCAAACAACGTCATGTTTCTCAGCCATTTATCAGCGTTTTAGCGTCGCCTGCACGGTACGGAGCTTGCGTTAGGATCGTCGTCTTGCTGGAGTGTCTGTGGCCATGAGTTCGTCCCGTTTCGAATTTGTCATCATCGCCATCGCGTTGATCGCCGCGGCCGGCGGGGGGAGTTACCTGGCCACACGTCACAATGCCAGCCAGACCGCTTCCGCGCCGGCAAAGCCTGTGTCAGACGCGCCTACGACTGAGCTGGTCGTCCGATCGACGGCGCCCGTCGCCACATTTGCCGCTCGTGCGGGGCAGCCGTCGACAATCACGAACCGGCCCGCTGGGAAACCTCGCGCTGGGCGTCCGGCCGGGCCAGCCATCACTGCACCACCGGCGGCCCCGGTCATCGTCGATCGTGATGGGGCGACCGCCTCAGAGGCACCAGTCCCAGCAGCCCCGGTCAGCTCAGTGGTACCTGCTACGGAGGAAGTATCTGCGCCGGCGATCGAGGCGCGCGTGATCGACACACCGAGAGCGGCCGAGCCTTCGGCGCGCGCGTTCGAGGAACTCGTCGTCTCCGCAGACGCGGTCGTCGGTCTCCAGACTGAAGGCCTCATTTCGAGCGACCGCGCACGGGTTGAGGATCGCATCGAGGCCCGAGTATCTCGAGACGTGCGCGTCGGCAACACGGTGGCGATTCCGGCGGGGGCACTGGTGTTTGGCAACGTGGTCGTCGTTGAACGGGGTGGGCGGGCCCGTGAACGCGCCCGCCTCGGTATTCGGTTTCACACGCTGAAGCTGGCTGACGGCTCTCGGCTGGCGATCAGTACCGAAACGATCTATCGCTATGGCGATTCGCCCGGCAACGGGAGCGCGGCCAAGATCGGGGGCGGCGCCGTCGCAGGCGCGATCCTCGGGGCGATCATTGGCGGGGGAAAAGGCGCTGCCATTGGCGCCGCCAGTGGCGCCGGCGCGGGCACTGCGGCCGTAATGAGCAGCGAGCGGAGCGTCGCTGTGTTCCCACCCGGTTCGGAAGTGACTGCGCGGGTCCTCTCACCGATCACCGTCAGCGTCGAGCACCCGTAGGCGACGGCGATGATGGCCTCTGGTCTTTCAATATTCTCGAGAATCGAGACGATGGCATGTGGCGGCACGACATTCGTGCCGGACTGCAGCCACACACACACGGGCCCCAGTCACGAGATTCGCCATGTCTCGTGCCACGTCTCGCCTTCGTCTTCAGTCGAGAGCGCCACCACCCCATGTGGAGGAAAACTGACCGCCTGATCTCCCATCAACAACGAGAGCAGACGCGGCAGGTGCGGGAAGTGGCCGGCAATAAGAACGTCGCGCGGTTCGGCCCGAAGTCGATCGCGGATCCACAGCGGCGGGTCATCGGGCTGGAGATCCTTGGTGGCCGAGAACTCAGCCAATGCGTTACACGTGCGCCAAAAGGCCTCGGCCGTCTGCTTCGCTCGGAGCTTGCCGCTGTGCCACATGATATTCGGCTTGGCGCCTCGAGCGGCGGCAAGCGCCGCGAGACGATCGACCGTGGCACGGCCAACCGCTGACAACGGCCGCTGGGAATCGACAGCGGGACCCACTGCGTCGCCATGATGCACAAGATACAGAGTCACCGCGCTCCCTCAAACGGGGAGGCGCCGAAGGCCGCCGGGCTCCAAGGAGCCGGGGGATTCTTGCTGGTGCTGTGCGTGCTGCTCATCGTGTGGGACCCCATCCAACTCGCACTCACCGCATCGGCCGCGCTCCCCTCGCTCGACATCCGCGGTCCGATGCTCGGCCTCGTGATCGTCGCCCGCGTCCTGGTTGCAGCGTTCGGCCTGGCTGCAGGGCTTGCGTTGTTGACCGGTCGGAGGGCGGCCTTGATCATGGTCCGACTCTCGATCGTCATCACTGCCGCAATGCAGACATTTGTATATCTAACACCGTTCTTTCCGAACAATCGTGCACCGGGCGTCGAATGGATCGGGGCTGCGCTCAGTGTGCTTTATGCGGTCGGCTGGCTGCTCTACCTGGCACGCTCTGACCGCGTGCGAAATACCTTTGAATGAGGCGACCCTGCAGGGTCGTGCGGTGTTCGCACTATTTCTTCAACATGGCCTCGCGTGTCGCCCGAAACTCGTTGCCGGGCCGCCACTCGGGGAACCTGTCCGCGTTGGCCACGCGATAGCCCACTGCCAGGAAGATCTTGAGATCTTCTCGGGCGCCGCTCAGATCCCACGACGGCTTCACGACGTCGCTCGGCTGATGGTAGTCGTGCTCGTTGTAGTCGCGCAGGACTTGCTGGCCAAATTCGAGCGGCTTCCCGAGATACTCGATGCCCTCGACTGGATCGAGCGCTGGCACACCCTGCTTGGCGAAGCTGAAGTGATCAGAGCGGTAGTAAAAGCCTTTTTCCGGTTCCGGATCTCCCCGGATGACACGGCCCTGTTCACCGGCCGCGTCCCGGGCGTAGTCGTCGAGTTCTGAGGCGCCCAGACCAATGAGCGTGATGTCACGGGTGCGACCATTGACGTTCAGTTCGTCGAGGTTGATGTTTGCCGCTGTCTTCGCCAGGGGATAGAGCGGCATCACGGCGTAATACTGGGACCCGAGAAGCCCCTGCTCTTCGGCCGTCACTGCAAGGAAGAGCACCGAACGCCGCGGCGCCGTCGGCAGTCGGGTCAACGCCCGCGCGATTTCGATCATGCCGGCGGTGCCAGATGCGTTGTCTTTCGCACCGTTGTAGATCGCGTCGCCTTTTACGGCCGTCCCGACGCCCAGATGGTCCCAGTGCGCGCTGAACACCACATATTCGTTCTTCAGCCTCGGATCGCTGCCTTCGATCTTCCCGACAACATTACGGGAGTCGATCGTACGGAGGGTGTTCTTGATCGTCATCGATGCGCGCACGCGGAGCGGTACCGGCGTGAACTCGCGCGTCGCCGCCTTCGCTTTTGACACTGCGAAGTCTTGTCCGCCCATCTTCAGCAGCGCTTCGCCCTGTGGCTGCGAGATCCAACCCTCGACATTGACGCGGCCCATGTTCTTGTCCGGCGTCACTAGATCGAATTGCTCTTCGACCTTCGACTGGACCACCCCGAATGGGTAGCCGGCCGGGCCTGTCTCGTGGATCAGCAACACTCCCGCGGCGCCCATCTTGGCGGCGATCTCATACTTGTACGTCCAGCGGCCATAGTAAGTCATGGCCTTGCCGCCAAACACCTTGGCATCGAGCTCTGTATCGCTCCCGGCTTCCTTCACAGGCGGGTCGTTGACAAGCATCACGAGGGTCTTGCCCCTGACGTCGACCCCCTTGTAGTCGTCCCACTGAAATTCAGGCGCGACAATGCCGTAGCCAACGAAGACCAGTTCGGAGTTCTCGATCGCGGCAGACGGTGCCACATGCTTCGTCCACGCCACCACATCGTCTTTCCACCGCAGCACTTTCTCTTCGCTGCCCTTTTTCAGCACGAGGGGTGCGGGGGTCGGGGTGATGCCGACCAGAGGGACCTTCTGCACATAGGTCCCGTCGGGGTTTCCCGGCTTCAGCGCCATCTTCCGGAACTGATCCGTGATGTAGGCGACGGCCAGCTCTTCGCCCTTTGTGCCAGGTCCTCGCCCTTCGTACTGATCGGAGGACAGCACGGTCGTGTGTGTCAGCACCCGCTCCACGTCGACTTCTGGCAATTCGCCAATGGGCGTACGCTGCACGCTGGGAGTGGGGCCAGGGACGCCGTCCGCGCCGCGCTTCGATTCGGCAGTGGAGCAGGCCCCCGCGGCCACGCAGACCACCACGACAAACAGGGAGGGCTTGGGCATGTTTGACATTGTGGCACCTTTGCTGCTTCCGCTCGGCATCCACGTCCCCCCGGCGGTCCCGCGGAACGCTTCGCCTGCGGGCGGGATTCGGTTACCCTGAAGAGATGACCAGCGCACAGAAGTACAAGATCGCGATTCTCGCCGGCGACGGCATCGGCAAAGAAGTGGTACCCGCGGGGCTTGCAGCCATTGAAGCCGCCATCAAAGGAACCGGCATCTCGATCGAGTGGACTGAACTCGGCTGGGGGTGCGATTACTACTTGAAGCACGGGCGAATGATGGACGCCGACGGCTTTGAGCGCGCCGCAAAATTCGACGCGATCTACCTAGGCG
>JBEBGG010000087.1:0-13864 GCA_040081555.1 Vicinamibacterales bacterium | reverse complement strand
CGCGTTCGAGAACGAGTTATTGGTCGGGTCCGGGTCGTCGGTGGCCGGCAGCACACTGATCCCAGGAATGTTCGTCGACGTACTGGCCACGCTGGCGCCGAGCAGCACGCCCGTCTGCGGCCCAGTGATGCCCTCGAACACCTGCGTCGTCGCCCGCGCGACCACGTCCACGGTGGCCGACTGGTTGGCGGCCAGGTCGCCCAGGGCGCACACCAGCCCGGCGGTGTCCGTCGTACAGCTCCCTAGCGACGATGTCACGCCCTCGATGGTGTGGGTGGTGCTCAGCACGCCCAGGCCCGAGAGCCTCACCGCCCGCGCCGTATCCGGCCCGCCGTTGGTCACCGTCAACCGCACCGTCACCGCCTCGCCCAGCGTCACCGCCCCCGGCGTCGCCGTGAGGCTCACGCCCAGATCGGCCTGTGGCCGGCGCACGATATACGCGTTCGAGAACGAGTTATTGGTCGGGTCGGGGTCGTCGGTGGCCGGCAGCACACTGATCCCAGGAATGTTGGTCGACGTACTGGCCACGCTGGCGCCGAGCAGCACGCCCGTCTGCGGCTCAGTGATGCCCTCGAACACCTGCGCCGTCGCCCGGGCGACCACGTCCACCGTGGCCGACTGGTTGGCGGCCAGGTCGCCCAAGGCACACACCAGCCCGGCGGTGTCCGTCGTACAGCTCCCCAGCGACGATGTCACGCCCTCGATGGTGTGGGTGGTGCTCAGCACGCCCAGGCCCGAGAGCCTCACCGCCCGCGCCGTGTCCGGCCCGGCGTTGGTCACCGTGAGCCGCAGCGTCACGGCGTCGCCGAGCGGCACCGTCCCCGGCGTCGCCGTGAGGCTCACGCCAAGATCGGCCTGCGGCCGGCGCACGATATACGACGTGAAGACCGAGTTGTTGGTGGGAGCCGGGTCGTCGGTGGCCGGCAGCACACTGATCCCAGGAATGTTCGTCGACGTACTGGCCACGCTGGCGCCCAGCAGCACGCCCGTCTGCGGATCGGTGATGCCCTCGAACACCTGCGCCGTCGCCCGCGCGACCACGTCCACCGTCGCCGACTGGCTGGCGGCCAGGTCGCCCAGCCCGCACACCAGCCCCGCGGCATCTAGCGTGCAACTCCCCAGCGACGGCGTCACGCCCTCAATAGTGTGGCTGAGGCTCAGCACGCCCAGGCCCGAGAGCCTCACCGCCCGTGCCGTGTCCGGCCCGGCGTTGGTGACCGTGAGCCGCAGCGTCACGGCGTCGCCAAGCGGCACCGTCCCCGGCGTCGCCGTGAGGCTCACGCCCAGATCGGCCTGCTGGCGGCGCACCACATACGAGGTGAAGACCGAGTTGTTGGCGGGGGCCGGGTCGTCGGTCGCACTGGCCACGCTGGCGCCCAGCAGCACGCCCGTCTGCGGATCGGTAATGCCCGCGAACACCTGCGCCGTCGCCCGCGCGACCACGTCCACCGTGGCCGACTCGTTGGCGGCCAGGTCGCCCAAGGCGCACACCAGCCCCGCGGCATCTAGCGTGCAGCTCCCCAACGACGACGTCACGCCCTCGATGGTGTGGCTGAGGCTCAGCACGCCCAGGCCCGAGAGCGTCACCGCCCGCGCCGTGTCAGGCCCGGCGTTGGTCACCGTGAGCCGCAGCGTCACCGCGTCGCCGAGCGGCACCGTCCCCGGCGTCGCTGTGAGCCTCACGCCAAGATCGGCCTTGTCGGGAGGAACGACGTTCACGGTCACTGCCGCAAAGTACATGGTGGTCTCGAGCTGGCACTCCCCCTCCGCCCGCGGTGGGCCGAAACACGCGTCCAGTTCGGCCGAGGCATACGCGAACGTGGCGATGCCGGTGGCGCCGTTCGGAGGTGAGACCGTGATCAGCTGCGAACCCTGGATTGACGGCGGGAGGGTGACACTACCGCCGATTCCGTTGGCGCACGGTGCCCACCCCGAAGGAGGATCGAGCCCGATGACGGAGCTACACGCTCCCCCCGAGGCGACGTAGAGGGGCCGCGTGCCGCCCGATTCGGTGCCGTCATTGGCCAGCACGTCGACGGCCGTTGACGTGTTCATCGGGATCGTGAACGTGTCGTCGGTCGCCCGCACCGGCGCGGTGGCCGGATCGGCGCCGACGCCGACGATGAGGAGCGAGGTCGTAATCGGCGCGAGCTCCGGCATGTCCGTCGTCAGCACCGCACGAGCCACTGACACCCGGCCAACGACCGTCGGCCGGAAGTAGATGATCACCATGCTCCCGATGGTGTCGGCACCCCAGAATTGGCCGTAAAAATCTGCGGGATCAGACACCGTCCTTGCCGGGTCGTAGGTCGTCCCCACCAGAAAGTCCGCCAGCTCCTGAGGCGTCAATGCCTCCAGCCGGATGCGACCAGACAACACGTAGTCGCTGTAGGCGGTGGTGCGCCCGCCGGCGACCCGGCCGACGGCCAGCGGCCCCACGTCGATGACGAGCTTGGACGTGCGCAATGTGGGCACGCGCGGCTCGACGGTGACAAGGGCAGTGGCCGTGGAACCACGACCGTCGCTGACGCGGTAGCGAAAGCTATCGTTCTGTGTGAGCGTCTCGAACGGCTGGTAGGTGATGCTGCCGTCTGGGTTGATCACGGCGTCGCCCGCGGCCGGCGGCGTCTCGATGTTCACGACGGTCAGGGGGTCGCTATCGGGGTCCGTGTCGTTGGCGAGTACGTACACCGTCGCGGGTATCTGCCCCGCCACGCCCACCACGTCGTCGGCGGGTTGCGGCCCGGCGTTGGGGGTGCCAGCGGCCAGCGGCGAGACTGTGCCGGCCACCAGCAGGGAGACACCCGCCGCCGGCAGCTGGGCGCGCACCGACATGCACGGGGACGGACCGATGCCACACGCGGTCGAGAAGGGCGGCGTCGGCATGAAGGTGAGGTGGTTGATGGGGGTCGCCGCACCTGCCTCGAGATCGAGCGGCCACTGACACGTCAGACCCGCGGCACTGGTCGCGCAGAGCCAGTCACTCGCGGGCGACGCAGACACGAACTGCAGGCCCGCGGAGACCGTCAGGTTCACGGTGAAGGGTCCGGGCAGCCGAACACCGACGGTGTTGTCGAGGGTGACGTCGTAGGTGACGGCCTGTCCCTCGGTCGCCGTGAGCGGGCCGCTGAAGCGGAGCGGCATCGTCGCCGGGTCTCGGACGACGAAGACGACGCCTGCACTTGTGCTGACGTCACCGCCCTCCCGGGTCGTGCCGTAGAGATGCCCATCGGTCCCCTGGACAAGGGCGCCGTCCGGCGACGCACCGTTGGCGAGCGTGAAGGCGCGAATCGTGTAGGGCTCGCCGGTCGGCAGCACGCGGAAGACGCTGCCGCAGATGTCGACCCCGCAACCGCCCCCGCTGGAGGAGGCGGTGCCATAGAGGACGCCGTCGCGGCCGAGTATCAGGCGTGATCGCGGATACGCGCCGTCGCTGCCACCCGAGAACGTGGCGGTGCGTTGAAACCCCGTCCCGTCCAGGTGAAGCCGGAAGATGCTGCCAAACGGCGCCACGCCGCCGCCAACTTCGACACCGTACAGATGCCGCGCGCCGTCCTGCGCCAGCACTTCAGTCAGCCCCGCCACTGGGCTGCCCTCCAGATGAGCGAGTACCTCGATGGCGCCGCTGCCATCGCGAGGCGCGCGGAAGACCACGCCGGCGCTGGCAGTGCCTCCCCGCCTGGTGGTGCCGTAGAGCCAACCGTCGCTGCCCTCGATGATCCCCGTGGGCTCTTCCCCGTCAACTCCAATAAACCGATACAGGACCGAGAACCCGCTGCCGTCAGTGGCAACGCGGTAGATCGTGCCGAAGTCGCCCCACCCCGCGCCCGACGTCGTGCCGTAGAGCAGGCCGTCGGCGCTGCTGCGAATCAGGCCACCGTCGGGACCAGGTTCGGTAGTGGCAAACGAGTGCAGGGTCGTAACCACGGGAACGGCACCCGACACGTCCAGCGTGAACAGCGCACCCCGGCCATGGAGGCCTCCTTCGAAGGTGGTGCCGTAGAAGAGGCCCGGCGCCACTTCCAGGAGACCGCCCTTCTGTGGCACAGCTCCGTCGGACGGGAGGCTGCCGTCACCGAAGGAGTAGAGGGTCTCAAACCCCGTCCCGTCGGCGGCCACGCGAAAGAGCGTCCCACGGCTGAAGTCGCCGCCATAGCTGGTCCAGCCGTACAGCAAGCCGTCGCGGCCCTGCACGAGATCTCCCGCGGGTGCGGCGCCATCGGCACCGGTGAACTCGTGAATCGGCTGGGCGGAGGCCACGCCCGGAAGGCTGGCAAACGCCAGCATGACCAGGGTGATCAGGACGAAACGGGCACGCTGCAACATAGGGATCCGACCGAGTTTTGTCGACGACGTCAACGAGACGATGGCCGACATTCGAGGCTTCTCAACGGTGGGGTCCGCCGCGCAGGAGCGCCCACGGGCGGCATTCGGACACGCCCGCCCCCTGCCACAGCGCAGGGTGGCCCCAGCACGCACCGATTATGACCTGCGCCAACGACGTGTCAATCGCGGAGCGTGTCGGGTCACGCACGGTGCGGGTCGGTGAAATCCGTCAGACCGGCACCGCTCTCACTTCCAACGTCGTGACCCGGCGAGCGATCACCGGCACCGCACGGAGAAGGATCCGGCCGTGCCAGTTCAAGAACGCCGAAACGCCGACCGACGACTTCTGCGACAAGGTGGAGCGAGCCTAGAAAGGTTCCGAAGCTCTTTCGAAACTCATCGAATCAGCGATCGGCCGGGAATGCACGAACCACCTACGGGGCTGAAGGCAGCGCAAAATCAATGCCTGCCTGAATGCCAGAACTGCCACTGATGGTGATAGGCGTACCCGTCGTTGGACTGCAACCAGGACAGACGACGGCGTTGAACACGACGCGTTGATAGCCGGGCTGCGTCGTCGCCGCGTAGTACTGACCGGGTGGAAGGCCGGTACCGAATACGTAGGTGCCGCGCGAATCCGCGGTGGCCGTGCCGATGGAGCGACCGTCAGCAGCGAAGAACTCGACCGTCGCACCGGCGAGGGGAACGCCAGAGGCAAGCGACGTCACGACGCCGGCCAATCGTGCCCCTTTCTCAAGATCGATGTCGATATTCGATGTAGTCGACGTGCCACTCACTACGACAGGCGTTCCGGATGTTACGGCGCAGACGCCGACACACGGCGCTCCGCCGAATAGCTCGTCAAGATAGCCGACACGATTCGAGGTCTTGACGTAGTACGTCCCGGAGGCCATCCCATTGACCGTCGTGTAACGCCCGAACGCGTCGGTGACGCCGGACGAGACCAGCTGGCCGCCTGCCGTGTAGACCTCGACCGTTAGTGCCGAGAGCGCAAAGGTCCCGTTCAATGTCACGCGTCCACTGATCCGTCCGCCGAGCGTCAGCGCAAAGTTGATGTTCGATGTCGTCGCGCCCGAGGCCACCGTGACCGGCGTGCCGGCGGTGACATCGCACAATCCGAGACACGGAAGGTTGTTGTAGAGCTTGTCGATGAGCGCGGTGCCACTCACCGTCGTGCGGACGAAGTAGTTGCCAGGAGTCAGACCGGCCGACGACGTGTAGGTCGTGCTGCCGGATGTTCTGCTCACGAGGCGCCCGGTCGGATCGTAGACGTCCACAAATAGGCCGGCGATCGGCGTGCCGGTGACCTCGTTGGTCAACGAACCGCTGATCCGGCCGCCACGATCAAGTGAAAGGTCAATGCTGCCAATCAGCTGCCCGGCCGGGGCAACAATCGCGGTGCCAACACGCGGGTCGCACGGGCCGAGGCAGACTGCGCCGCCGAACAGTTCATCGACAAACCCCTGAGCCGACCTCGTGCGCACATAGTAAGTGCCCGCCGGGAGGCCCACGCGCGTCACATATCGCCCAAACGCGTCGGTCGTCGTCGTTGCGAGCGCGACACCGGTGGCGGTCACCACTTCGACCGTGAGCGACGCGACGGGCAATCCAGTTGCGCCCTCGGTCACGCTGCCAGCGAGTCGAACTCCTAAGGCGAGATTGAAGTCGATACTCGGCACAGACGAGCCGTCGCTTACCACAATCGGCGTCCCCGCGAGCGCATTGCAGGAGAGCGCAGGGCACTCGCCAGCGCCATGTAGCTGATCCACCCAGCCCTGAGCGTTGGTCGTTCGTAGGTAGTAGCGGCCCGGGAGAACACCCTGGAACGAATAGTCACCCGTATTCGACGAGGTCACCGTCCGGTAGACCACGCTGTTTTCAGCGATGAGCGACAGTGTGACGTTCTGGACGCCGCTGCCACCGACCAGAACCTTGCCGCTAACCGTACCGCCGCGCGCCAGCGCGAAGTCGATGCCAGTGGTCGTCCCGCTGCTCGGCACAGCGACGGACGCGCCGTTGAGGACCGCGCAGAACGGCGCACAGTCGATATCCTGATACAGCTCGGCGACATGCGTAGTGGCGCTGGTGCGGACGAAGTAGTTACCACCCGCCAAGCCAAAGATCGTGTAGGTGCCGTCAGCGGCGGTCGTCGCAGATGCGGCAGTGGTGCCGGCCGTATTGATCGCACTCACGCTGACCCCGCTGATCGGCGAGCCGCCAGCGTCAGTGATTCGGCCGCTGACGCCGCCGCCCCGAATCATGGCGACGTTGATGGAAGGGGTGACCGTATCGATCGTGACGCTGATTGGCGTACCACTCGTCACGGTGCAGCTGGTGAGCGGGCATGGAGTGCCGCTGTACAGCTGACTCAGATAGCCGAATGCTTCGACAACGATGTAGTAAGTGCCTGGAGAAGGGACATCCACGGTGTAAGTGCCGTTAGTGGCCCCACTAACGGAAGAGACTGAAGCGCCCGCTGCGTTGAACAGGCGTACGGTATTCCCTCCGCCGACGATCGCCGCACCGGTCACAGCGTCTGTGATCGCCCCGGTGATGCGCCCTGAGCGGGGCAACGCGAAGTTGACATTGCCGGTCGTCGTTCCCTCAACGACTTGAATCGGCGTCCCATTGGTCACTGTGCAGCCGGCCGCGCAGTCGATATCTTGGTAGAGCCGTTGCGCAAAAGCGGTCGAAGTGACGGTGCGGGCGTAGTAGGTGCCAGCAGGTAGCCCTGTTGTCGTATAGATGCCGCCGGTTTGCGGCGTCACAGTGCCGACGCTCGTGCCGGCGCTATTGAAGATCTGCACCGACACGGCCGTCACGGCGGCGCCGGCGGTATCAGTCACGGTGCCACCGATCCGTCCCCCGGCGCGCATCGACAGCGCTATCGGTGTCGACGCGCCGCGCACGACGGAAATCGGGTTGCCCGTGTTCGATGCACACGAGAGGCAGGTGATGTCCGGATAGGCGACATTGATGTACGGCAGGTTCGTACTCGTCGTCCTCACCAGATAGCTGCCAGTCTCGAGGGCGCCGAAGCTGAAGGTGCCGCTGGCCGTGGTCGTCGCCGAAGTAATGCCCGCTCCGGTCAAGGTGCTCAACGCGACTGAGACACCAGCAATCGGCTGGCCGGTGGCGCTGTCCGTAACGGTGCCGTCGATGCGGCCACTCGCCGACAGCGCGATATTGACGCCAGTCGTGACCTGCCCCTCGACCACCGCTAACGGCTGCCCCATCTGCGTCAGACACGATGGCACGCACAGGGCGTTGTCATAGACCTCGTTGATGTAGTTCCCCACCGTCGTGGTTTGGACGTAGTAGCTGCCGCTCAGCAGGCCGGTCAACGTGAAATTGCCGGACGCGTCGGTCGAGGCGCTCGCGGCGAATCCGCCGGCCGAGGTGAGCGCCTGCACCGAGTAGCTGGCAATGCCGGCGCCGGTCGCGGCGGCGGTCACGCGCCCGGAGATGCGGCCGCCGGGCACTAATGCGAAATTGATCTGGTCGGTGGTGGCGCCGTCCGCGGCCACGACGACGTCGCCGGCGGTCACCGTGCAGGTGAGCGACGGACAACGACGGTTGGCGTGAAGCTGGCCGACATAGCCGGTCGCCGTGCTGCCAACGGTGTAGTTACCCGGCGGGAGCGCGGTCAGCGTGAATGCACCCGAGCTGTTCGAGAACCCGCTGCGGACTGACGAGCCGCTTGCGTTGAAGGCGACGACCTGTGCGCTGTTGACGGGCAATCCCGTGACGGCGTCGATGACGGTGCCGGTGATGCGACCTCCGCGCAGAAGAGAGAAATTGATGTTGTTGGTCGCAACGCCTTCGGTGACGGCGACGGGGGTGAACGCGGTGAACGAACAGTTGATGCACGTAATGTTGTCGTACACCTCGTCGACCAGCGTATTGCCGCGGGTCCGGATCAGATATGAACCGGTCGGCAGCTGGCCCACGGAGTACACGCCAGAACTATTGGTGCTGCCGTTACCGACCACTGTGAATCCCGAGCCTGTCGAGAAGTAGACCTCGATCGGGACGCTCGCCACGCCAAGGCCAGTGCTGCTGTCGACAACGGTGCCGCTGACGCTGCCACCCGTGGCCAGGGAAAAGTCGATCCCGCTCGTCGTCTGACCGCCGACCACGGTCACGGCATTCCCGGAGATCACGCTGTTGAGCAGGCAGCAAGGCTTATTGCCGTAGACCTCGTCGAGGTAACCCTGCGCGTTCGAGGTCCGGACAAAGTACGAGCCGCTTGGAAGACCGGTGAAGGTATAGACGCCAGATGCGTTGGCGTTGACCTGGGTCAGGAACAGCAGACCTGTCGAATCATAGAGCCACACCGCCATGTTGTTGAGCGGTTGCCCGGAAGCCGTCGATGTGACGGTTCCGGTAATGCGCCCACCGACGTTCAGACCAAAGTCCACGTTCGACCGGACCTGCCCCGCCGCCACCACGAGAGGCGTGCCGCTCGTCGCCGTGCAGCTGTTGAAGGCGCACGGACGGTCGTCGTAGAGCTCGTCGACGTATCCGAGGGACGTTCCGTTGGCCGTTCTCGCGAAGTACGTGCCAGACGGCAGGCCGTCAACACTGTACGACCCGTCGGCGTTGACGAACGACGAGCTCGTGACAAAGGTGTTCGACGCGTTGTAGACGGCGACGTACTGATTGACGATCCCCAGACCAGTCACAACGTCGAACACACGTCCGCTGATCTTGGCACCCTTCGCGAGCGCGAAGTTGATATTGGACGTGACCTGGCCCACGGTGATCGACACCGGCGTACCGGTATTCGAGGCGCAGTTGACGCACGGAATGTTGTTGTAGGCCTCATTCACGTGGCTGCTTGAATTGAAGTATGTCCGGACCAGATACGAGCCCGTGGCGATGCCGCTGATGCTATAAACGCCGGCCGAGTTCGTCCCACCAGTACCCACCGAGGTACCGTTCGACGTTGTCACGTTGACGAAGACACCGGCGAGCGGCACGCCGGTTGCCTCGTCGGTGATCGTGCCCGTAATAGTGCCGCCGCTCGCTAGGCCGAAGTCGATGTTGGCTGTCGTGACGCCGAGGGTCACCGCTACCGGCGTACCGGTCGTGACTGTGCAGGACGACGGACAGGCGATGTCGTTGTAGAGCTCGTTGATGTAGCCGGACGGCGCCGACGTCGTCCGGACGTAGTGGGTGCCTGGCGCAAGTCCCGTAATCGAATATGTTCCAGACGCATTCGTAGTGGCCGACCCTTCGAAACTGCCGCTCGCGTTGTAGGCCGTGACGGTGACAGAGTTCAGTGCCGCCGACGTGCCGGCATCACGAACGGTGCCGCTGATACGACCGCCGGTATCGAGGACGAAGTCGATGCCGCTCGTCGTCAATCCCTGCGTCACATTGACTGGCGTGCCGCTGGCGATCGTGCAGGACGGCTCGCAGACGATGTTCGAATACAGCTCATCGACGTAGACGTTGTTCGATGTCACAACAAAGTAGCTGCCGGTCGGCAACCCACGCGAGACGGTGTAGTTGCCGTTGGCATCCGTGCTCCCCGAGCCGAGGAACGCGCCGGCAGACGAGTAGACCGACACCGACGCCGGGAAGACGCCCGCGCCGCCACTGGTCGCCGTCACCCGACCGGCGATCCTGCCGCCAGCTGCCAGCGCGAAGTTGATGCCGCTGGTGATTCCGCCATCGGTGACGGTCACCGACGTTCCAGATCCAGAGGGGCACTCGACGCAGATCTGGTTATCCCACACCTCGTCGAGCGTGCCAACCACCGTACTCGTGCGGACTCGATACGAACCCGCCGCGAGGCTCGAGGCCGTATAGCGGCCGAGCGAGTCCGTGAAGGTCGACAGGACGGTGTTTCCTACCTCGTTGAGAATCCAAACAGAGGCACCGTTCAGCGGCACGCCAGCATCGGTTGTCACCGTGCCCGAGATGATGCCGCCGGTCGCGAGATCAAAGTTGATATTCGACACCGTGGCATTGTTCGCCACGGCGACGGCATTACCACTCGTCACCGCACAGCCGTTCACCGGGCACGGAATGTTGTTGTAGACCTCGTTGAAGTACGGCGCCGCCGCACCAGTCCGCACGTAGTAGCTTCCGGCCGCCAAATTGCTCAGCGTATAGGCACCGGAGCTGTTCGTCTGTGTCTGGGTGACGAACGTGCCCACGGCGTTATAGGCAAAGACCTGCACGCTCGACAGCGGAGCAAGAGTCGACTGGTCGCGAATCGTCCCGTTAATCGTTCCGTTGAACTCGTCGAGCGCGAAGTTGAAGCCTGCCGATGTGTCTCCGGCCGAAATGGTGATGGCGTTGCCAGTCGTGACCGCGCAGCTCGGATCGCAGGGGATATTCGAATACAGCTCGTCGGCGTACGCCGAATTCACCGTCGCAAGGTAGTACGTGCCCGGTGGTATCGCCGACGTGGTGTAGTCGCCATTCGAGTTCGTGAATGCCGACCCGACCTGCACGCCCGTCGCCGAGTACACGTTCAACTGGATGCTCGCGATACCGGCGCCGCTCGACGCGGCGGTCACTCGACCGGCGATCCGGCCGCCGCTCTGCAGCGAGAAGTTGACGCCGCCCGTGGTCTGGTTCGCCGTGACGGTGATGGCCGTGCCGTTCGACGGCGAGCAGCCGACGCAGATCAGGCCGGAGTACAGACCGTCGACCAATCCCACGCTATTGACGGTTGTCGCGTAGTAAGTCCCGGGCGACAGGCTCTCGGAGGTGAAGTTGCCGGTCGCATCGGTCTGGGCGCTGCCCAGGTACTGATTGCTCGCATTGAAGAAGCTCACGAACTGCCCCGAAAGTCCGGTTCCGGAGGCATTGGTAATGCGACCACTGACATATCCAGCGCCAGACGACAACGCGAAGTTGATGTTTGGCGTGCTGCCACCCACCGAAACGGCGATCGATCCGCCGGTCGTCACGTCGCAGCCCGAGCAGGCCAACGCTGGATACAGCACGTTCGTATAGAACTGCGTGTTGTAGGTCCGCGCGACGTAGTTGCCCGCTGCGAGACCCTGGCTCGCGTAGTTGCCGTTGGCGTCGGTCTGGATCGCCGCGACGAAGCTGCCGGTCGACGTGAAGATCGACACCGTCACGCTACCGATGCCCTGCCCCGTCGCCGCACTCACGACGCGGCCCGAGAACGTACCGCCCTGGGCCAGCGCGAAGTCGACACCGGTCCTGGACGAGCCCGCGGTCACCGTCAGCGACGTCCCGAGGCTGGTGCCGCAGCAATCGGCCGGCTGCCCCTGGTAGATCTGATTGACGTAACCCGACGAGTTGATCGTCCGCACGTAGTAGACGCCCGCCGGGATGCCCGCGATTGTGTAGTCGCCGCTGCCGTTCGCGGAGACGTTCGTCACGAACTGGCCGTTCGAGTCGAGCAGCTGCGCCTGCGCTCCAGAGATCGAAGCGCCACCCAGCGTCGTAACCCGGCCGCTGATTGAACCTGCCGGCGTCAGCGAGAACTGAATGCCCGTGGTCGTGTCCCCGACCGTGACGGAGATGCCGGTGCCTGACGTCGCGCCGCACGACAGACAGTTCAGCCCGGAGTACTGCTGCGGTGTATAGCCGGTCAGCGGCACGGCGCGGGCGAAGTAGGTGCCCGCCAGGAGCCCAGACGCGGTGAAGGCGCCACTCGAACTGCTGAAGGCCGACTTCACGAACAGGCCGGAGCTGTTGTAGACGTCGACCCGAATGGCGTTGATGCCGGCCAGAGTGTTCGTGTCGCGCACACTACCGCTGATGGCGCCGCCCGGTGTCAGCGCGAAGTTGATGCCGGTGGTCGTCGTGTTCGCCGTGACGACGATCGGGGTACTGGTGCCCGGTACGTTGCAGGGCGCACAGATCTCCCCTCCGGCCGCTCGCTCTACGAAGCCCTGCACGTTGTTCGTGCGCGCGAAGTAGGTGCCGGGCAGCACGACATCCGAGGTGTAGTTGCCCGCCGAGTCGGCCGTGCCGCTCGCGATGAACTTGCCGGTGCTGTCGTAGAGGTTGACGTTGACGCCAGACAGCGCCGCGCCGGTCGCCGCGTTGGTGATCTGCCCCGACACGGAGCCGCCGCCCGGCTGCAGCGCGAGGTTGATGTTCGGCGTGATCGTGTCGACCGCCGCCGTGATCGGTGTGCCGGTGGTCACGGTGCAGCCGATGCACTCGATGCTGTTGTAGAGGCGATTGACCAGGTTTAGGGTGTTGAACGACCGCGCATACACCGTCCCTGCGGGGAACGCCGCGGTCGTGAAATTGCCGCTGCTGTCGGTCGTCGTCGTGCCGAGCGACGTGCCCGACGCGTTGAAAACCTGCACGCGCGCCTGCACTCCAGCGCCGGTGGCTGCGTTCGTCACCCGGCCGCTCAGACGCGCACCCTTCACGAGGCCGATATTGATGTTAGTGAGCGCGGTACCAGTACCGATGACGAGCTGCGTTCCACTCGTCACGCCGCAGCAGTCGGACGGCGAATCCGGGTAGACCTCGTTGATGTAGCCGAGCCCGTTGGCCGTCCGGGCGTAGTAGGTGCCAGTCGGAATGCCAGTCAACGAGTAGTTGCCCGACGCATCGGTGACGGCTCCAACTACGAACTGGTTCGCAGTGGTAACGACGTTGACATTGACCCCTGAGAGGCCAACGCCGCTCTGCGCGTCGGTGATGCGTCCGGCGATCGAACCACCCGCCGTCAAGGTGAAGTTCACGTTCGACACTGCGGCACCGGTCGCCAGCGGGATCGGTGTTCCAGTCGTGACCGCGCAGTTCAGACACTGGATGCCGGAGTACAGCTGTCTGACGTAGCTCGCCGAGTTCGCCGTTCGCGCGAAGTAGGTGCCGGGGGGCAGGCCGATAACGCTGTAATCGCCATCCGTACTCGTGGTGCCGCTGCTGATGAACCCACCGGCCTGCGTGTACACCTCGACCGTGACGTTCGACAGCGGCTGTCCCCCGGCTGACGTCACGCGCCCAGAGATTCTTGCGCCGACCGATAGCGAGAAGTCCGCACCAGTCACCGTCGTCGTGCCCGATAGCTGAATCGGCGTGCCTGACGTCAGTACGTTGCAGGAGACGCAGGCGACGCCGTTGTACGCCTGGTTCACATAGCCGAGGTCGTTGAAGGTCCGCAGGTAATAGTTGCCTGGAGGCAGACCGGCGGGCGTGATGTAGCGGCCGATCGAGTCGGTCTGTGCCTCGTCGAGGCCGCTGCCGCTGCTGTTGAGCACTCGAACGGTGACGTTGGAGAGCGGCTGTCCCGTGAACGCGTCACTGACCGTGCCGGTGATGCGGGCACCCTTCGGCAGCGCGAAGTTGATCCCGGTCACCGCCGCTCCTGCGGCGACCGTCACGGGCGCGCCATCAGCCGGCGAGCAGTCGATGCAGCTCCCGTGGCCGTAGAGCTGCGTGATGTACCCGGAACGGCTGAACGCCGCGACGACGTACTGGCCCGCCGGCAGACCCACCTGCAGGTAGCGGCCCTGTCCGTCAGTGACGGCCTCGGCGACTTCGTCGCCCGACGGCGTGATCA
>JBEBGG010000009.1:0-47859 GCA_040081555.1 Vicinamibacterales bacterium | reverse complement strand
ATATCGGCGATGGTCACGTCTGGTGTGGCCAGCTTCTCCACATATCGAGATGCGCGTGGCAGCCACGCGAGTTGGAGCGCGTCGCCTTCGGCGGCGACGCGCGCACGGCAGGCCCCGCAGATGGGCGCCAGCGGATCGTCGTGAATCTCGCAGCCGGGAACGACGGCAATCTCTGGATCCAGCAAGTCGACCAGCGCGCGGAGAATGCGGCTTTTCGCCTGACCGCGTAGTCCGAGCAAGATGAAGTTGTGCCTGGAGAGAATCGCATTCACCAGCTGGGGCACGACCGTGTCGTCGTAGCCGATCACGCCCGGGAACAACGGTTCGCCAGCTTGCAGCTTGCGCACCAGATTGTCGCGGATTTCCTGTTTGACCGAGCGTGGTTGAGTGCCGACGCGCTGGCGCAGTTCGCCAAGCGTTCGAGGAAGGGCGGCCATGCGGCGATTCTATCCGAACTAGACTGGCGGCACTGTGGTTCACCACTTCTTTACCGCGCCGCGTCCCCTGGTGTTTGCGCATCGTGGCGGAGCGGCGCTCGCCCCTGAGAACACGATGGTGGCGTTCGATCAGGCGGCCGCGCTGGGTGTGGATGGTTTCGAGCTGGACGTGCGTCTGTCGAGCGACGGAGTGGTCGTCGTCCACCACGACGCGATGCTTGACCGCACCACGAATCTCACGGGCCCGTTGGTGCGCCAGTCGTCTGCGGTGCTCTCAGCAGCGGATGTGCCGTCGCTTGAAGACGTGCTGACCAGGCACCCGCACATGCGAGTCATCGTCGAGATGAAGGTGAACACCGCGGAGTGTGCGGCGCGCGTGGTGGCCACGATCGCGGCGTGTGACGCGGGACCACGCGTCTGTCTGGGCGCGTTTGGACGCACGGCGCTACGCGCGGCGCGGGCGCTCGCGCCAGGCATTGCCACCAGTGCCTCCAGAGAAGAAGTGCGCTGGGTGCTCTATCGATCCTGGTGCCGGTGGCCTGTCGCCACTACGCCGTATCAGGGGTTCCAGATTCCTGAACTCGCCGGACGTACGCGCGTCGTCTCCCCGCGCTTCGTCGAGGAAGCCCACCGCGCTGGACGCCGCGTGCAAGTCTGGACGGTCGATCACGAAGACGATGCGCAGCGCCTTCTCGATTGGGGCGTGGACGCGCTCATCACCGATCGGCCGGACGTCATGGTGCCGCTGGTTCGTGGTCGGTTCGGAACGTAGAGTCGAGCAAGACTTGTCTTGTGGCCGCCGCGCGCTGCGGGTCACCCTTCGCTGAGGAGAGCCCATGAAGACTGTTCTGAACGTGGTCGGTGTGTTACTCGTGCTGATGGGGACGATCTGGTTTCTGCAGGGCGCCAATGTCCTGACGGCGGGCCGCTCACCGATGATTGGCGACCCGCACTGGGAGTACTACGGTGGTCTTGCCGCGCTCGTCGGCGTGGCGCTGCTCGTTGTCGCCAGACGGAACAAGGCGGCGCGCTGAGCGTCCGCCGCCAGGACGTAGGCGTGTCGACGGAGCCCACGCCCTACCGCAGCGCGCGGCGCGCCCCGCGAAACGCGGTGTCCAACATTGATGCGGTCAGTCGTCCGGTGTTGGTGTTCTGCCGGCTCGGGTGATAGCAGCCGACGAGTGTCTGGCCGTTGGGCAAACGCGTGGCCGATGCGTGCTCGAATGCCGGACGCGGGCGGGTGGCAACGCCTTGCGAAGCCAGCAACCGCAGATAGGCATCGAACGCGATTTTGCCGAGCGCGACGACGACGCGGATGTTGGGGAGGGCGTGGAGTTCTGCCTCGAGATGCTGCTGGCACGCCGCCACTTCTCCCGGCGTCGGCCTGTTGTCCGGAGGCGCGCAGCGGACGGCGGCCGCGATGTACGCATCCGTCAGCGTCAGCCCATCGTCTGGATGCTGGGACGTGGCGAGGTTCGAGAACCCGGTGCGTTTGAGCGAGGCCATCAGGAAGTCGCCAGACCCGCCGACGCCGTCGCCCGTGAAGACGCGTCCGGTCCGGTTGGCGCCGTGCGCGGCCGGCGCCAGTCCCAGAATCAGCAGACGTGCCTCGGGATCGCCAAAACCCGCGACGGGCCGGGCCCAATAGGTGTCGTTTCGATAGGCGCGACGCTTCTCCCGGCCGATCTGCTGGCAATACTGCCGAAGACGCGGACACCGTTCGCACGAGACAATGGCGGCTCGCACCGTGGCCAGCGACCCGGGGCGCGGATCCATAATTTTCATCTTCCTGTCCGAGACGGTTACAATTGGCGATTGCCCTGTAGCTTAGGGCTGGTCAGCCGACAATTCGGCCAGGTCGCTGCGCGTAGGCGATGTGTTGAAAGGAACCAGTTCCTGTGAGAAATCCAGCGCCGAAGGATGCCACCGAGCTTGACGCCGTTGAAACGCGCGAATGGCTTGATTCTCTTGATTATGTGCTTCAGTCCGGGGGACCGGCCAAAGTGCAGCGGCTCCTCCGTGAGCTGACGCTTCATGCCTCTGGCAACGGCGTGAAGATGCCGTTTAGCGCCAATACGCCCTACGTCAACACCATCAACGCCGACGACCAGGCCTTGATGGCGGGAAACCCTGATCTCGAGCGTCGAATCAAGAGCCTGGTGCGGTGGAATGCCGCCGCCATGGTGGTCCGCGCCAACAAGGCGGAGGAAGGGATTGGCGGCCATATTTCGACCTTCGCCTCCGCCGCCACCCTCTACGAGATCGGTTTCAACCACTTCTTCCGCGGTCACGATTCCCCAGACGCCGACGTCATCTTCTTCCAGGGCCACGCCGCACCCGGTATCTACGCCCGCGCGTTTCTGGAAGGACGGCTGGATGAATCGCACCTCGAGAACTTCCGCCGCGAAATGAAGCCTGGCGGTGGCCTCTCGAGTTACCCACATCCGTGGCTCATGCCGGATTTCTGGGAATACCCGACGGTCTCGATGGGCCTCGGGCCGCTGATGGCGATCTACCAGGCGCGCTTCATGCGCTACCTGGAGGACCGCGGCCTCAAAGCCAAGTCGGACTCAAAGGTCTGGGCGTTCCTCGGCGACGGCGAAACGGACGAACCCGAATCGCTGGGTGCGCTCACGCTGCCAGCGCGCGAGAAGCTCGACAACCTGATCTTCGTCATCAACTGCAACCTCCAGCGGCTTGATGGTCCGGTCCGCGGCAATGGCCAGATCATTCAGGAGCTCGAGGCCGCGTTCCGTGGCGCCGGCTGGAACGTGATCAAGGTGCTCTGGGGCAAGGAATGGGATCCCATCCTGGCTCGTGACCGCGACGGCCTGCTAGTCAAGCGCATGGGCGAGATCGTTGACGGTCAATACCAGAAGTACGCCATCTCCTCAGGGGCCTATATTCGCGAGCACTTCTGGGGGACCGATCCCCGGCTGCTCGAGATGGTCAAGCATCTCTCTGACGACCAACTGAAGAAGATGACGCTTGGCGGCCACGACCCGGTGAAGGTCTACAACGCCTTCAAAGCGGCCACTGAACACAAGGGTGCGCCAACCGTGGTGCTCGCCCGGACTATCAAGGGCTACGGCCTGGGCGAAGCCGGCGAAGGCAAGAACATCACCCACCAGCAGAAGAAGATGAACGAAGAGGAACTGCGGGCCTTCCGCACCCGCTTCGGGATCCCGGTCTCCGACACTGAAATCAGCAAGGCGCCGTTCTATCGCCCAGCCACGGACAGCCCGGAGATCAAGCATATGGTCGAGGCGCGCGCGCGTCTTGGCGGTTCTGTGCCGACACGCCGGGTGAAAGCGAAGCCGCTCGCGCCGCCCTCAGCGGAGATCTTCGACGAGTTCTACGTCGGTACCGAGGGGCGCAAGGCGTCGACGACGATGGTGTTTGTCAGGTTGCTGAGCAAGCTCCTGCGAGACAAGGAACTCGGCCGACTCGTCGTACCGATCGTGCCAGACGAAGCCCGTACGTTCGGCATGGAAGCGCTGTTCCGCCAGGTTGGGATCTATTCGCACGCCGGTCAGTTGTACGAGCCTGTGGATATGGACACGCTCCTGTACTACAAGGAAGCGTCCGACGGGCAGATCCTCGAGGAAGGCATTAACGAAGCGGGGTCCATGTCGTCGTTCATCGCGGCCGGCACTGCCTATGCGACGCACGGCGTCAACACGATTCCCTTCTTCATCTACTACTCGATGTTCGGTTTCCAACGTATTGGCGACCTGATCTGGGCCGCCGCCGACAGCCGCGCGCGTGGTTTCCTGCTGGGTGGCACCGCTGGCCGCACGACGCTGGCTGGTGAGGGGCTTCAGCACCAGGACGGCAACAGCCACCTGTTTGCCTATCCGTTCCCCAATGTTGTGTCATACGACCCGGCCTTTGCCTTCGAATTGGCGACCATCATCAAGGACGGCATTCGCCGGATGTACGTCGAGCAGGAAAGCATTTTCTATTACTTGACCGTGATGAACGAGCAGTACGAGATGCCGCACATGCCGGAGGGGTCGCACGACGGCATCCTCAAGGGCATGTACAAGTTCAGCAGCACCTCGAAGCCGAAGGCCAAGGTGCGTGCGCAACTGCTCGGGAGCGGTGCGATCCTGCCGGAAGTGATCAAGGCCGCTGAAGTGCTCGAGTCGAAGTACGACGTCGGCACCGATGTGTGGAGCGTCACCAGCTACGGCGAACTCTATCGAGAGGGCCACGCCTGCGACAGGTGGAACATGTTGCACCCGGGGGCGAAGGCCAGGGTGCCGTACGTCACGCAGTGTCTCAAGGACGCCCCAGGCGTGTTCGTGGCGGCCTCCGACTACATCAAGGCCCTGCCGGACTCGATCGACAAGTGGCTGCCCAGGCCGTTGGTGGCACTTGGCACCGACGGATTCGGCCGCAGCGAGAACCGCGCGGGTCTGCGCGAATTCTTCGAAGTCGACCACCGTTACGTGGTCGTCGCGACGTTGCATGCACTGTCCAGGGACGGCAAGATTGCGCCGGCCGTGGTCGAAGAAGCGCTCAAGACGCACAACATCAATCCGGAAAAGAGCAATCCCGCTCTTTCCTAGACGCGACAAGAGTCCTCATTGCCGACTGATTTCACACTTCCCGAACTCGGCGAGCAGATCGCCGGTGGCGACGTACTACGCGTGATGGTCAAGGCGGGCGACACGCTGGCCAAAGATCAAGCGGTGCTCGAACTCGAAACCGACAAGGCCACCATCGAGGTGCCCTCCTCGGTTGCCGGCGTGATCGCTGCGATCAAGGTCAAGGCCGGCGAGAAGGTGAAAGTCGGTCAAGTCATTCTCACGGTTGAGGATGGCACTGCTGCCGGCGCGCCGATACCGGCCTCTGCCTCCACTCCCGTCAAGGCGTCGGCGCCCGTATCAGCGCCGGCCAGCACGAAGGCTGAGCCACCGGTGCCTGCAGCGAGCAAGCAGAAGGAAGACGATGACACGCGGCCGATTACTGCATCGGCGTCGGCATTGAGTGGCAAGGTCGTCGACCCCAATCGCAGTGCCAGGCCCGCCGCAGGCTCGGCCAGTTCAGCACTGCCGCCGGCTCCTGCCTCACCGTCTGTTCGCCGGATGGCGCGCGAACTCGGCGTCGACATCAACACCGTGTCTGGGTCGGGTCCTGATGGCCGGATTTCGGTCGACGATGTGAAGACGCACACGAAGCGCCTGGTCACCGCGGCGACGGCCGGCGTCCCAAGTGTCGGCGCGGTCGGCGAAGCCTTGCCGGATTTCAGCCGGTGGGGGGACGTCGAGCGTAAGGAAATGAAGGGCGTGCGTCGCAAGACGGCTGAGCGCCTCAGCATGGCGTGGGCCACTATTCCTCTGGTGACGCAGCAGGAGTACGCCGACATCACGGCGCTCGAGGAAGTGCGCAGGAAGTATCAGAAGCAGGCCGAGGCCGCCGGTGGCCTGCTCACGGTCACCGCTGTGGCGGTGAAGATTCTGGCAACGGCGCTGAAGCAGTTTCCACAGTTCAATTCCTCAGTGGATCTGGCGGCCAACGAGATCATCTACAAGAAGTTTGTGAACGTGGGTGTGGCGGTGGACACCGATCGTGGTCTGATCGTGCCGGTCATTCGCAACGCCGACCAGAAGAACCTCATGCAGATCGCGATCGAGCTGACGCAGCTGTCAGAAAAGGCACGGTCACGCAAGATCTCGCTTGATGAGATGCAGGGCGGTTGCATCAGCGTGTCGAACCTTGGCGGGATTGGCGGCAGCTTCTTCACTCCGCTCGTGAATCCTCCGGAAGTGGCGATTCTTGGGATCTCGCGCGGCAAGATCCAGCCGGTGTGGGACAAGGACACCAATAGCTTCGTGCCGCGCCAATTGCTGCCATTGTCATTGTCGTACGACCACCGTGTGATCGACGGCGCCGACGGTATCAGGTTCCTGCGCTGGGTGGTTGAGGCATTCGAGCAGCCGTTTGTGCTCGCCCTTCAAGGGTAGACACGAGAACCACCAAGAGTCTTCGACTATGAGTGCATATCAACTGGTTGTGGTGGGCGGTGGCCCAGGTGGCTACGCCGCGGCGTTTCTCGGTGCGGATCTCGGACTGAGCACCGCGCTCATCGATACGGAAGTCAATCCCGGTGGTGTCTGCGTCTATCGCGGGTGCATTCCGTCCAAGGCCCTGCTGCACATTGCCAAGTTGGTCGACGAATCGCGGCACGCGAAGGCGTGGGGGGTCGAGTTTGGCGAGCCGAGAATCGATCTCGACAAGCTGCGTGACTTCAAGAACAGTGTCGTCAAGCGACTGACGAGCGGGACCGGCCAGCTCGCCAAGCATCGCAAGGTGGCCTACATACAGGGGCTCGCCACCATTCTGGGCCCACGCTCGCTGAAGGTCGCCAAGGCCGACGGAGGTGAAGAGACCATCACCTTCGAGCACGCGATTCTCGCCACCGGATCGACGCCGGCCATGCCGCCGATGCTCAAGGTGAACGACCCGCGCGTCATGGACTCGACCGCCGCGCTGGACCTGCCGGATATTCCGAAGACGATGCTCGTTGTCGGTGGCGGCTACATCGGCCTCGAACTCGGCTCGGTCTACGCGACGTTTGGCAGCGCGGTGACTGTGGTGGAAATGACGACGGGGCTGCTGCCCGGCGCCGACCGCGACCTGGTGGACATTCTCGCCAAGCGTATCGGCACACTCATGAAGAAGGTGATGCTCAACACGAGCGTCACCAAGATGGTGGCCGAGAAGAGTGGCATTCGAGTGACCTTCGACGGCGAAGGCGTGAAGGACGGCGCCAAGGAGCAGCTGTTTGACAGGGTGCTCGTGGCCGTGGGCCGCCGGCCGAACTCGAAGATTCCTGGTCTGGACAGCACCCGCGTCCGCGTCAACGACAAGGGCTTCATCGTCGTTGACGACCAACTCCGCACGGACGAGCCGTCGATCTTCGCCATTGGCGATGTGGTCGGCGAGCCGATGCTGGCGCACAAGGCCTCACACGAAGGCCGCGTGGCGGTCGAAGTGATTTCGGGCGAAAACGTGGCATTCGAGTCGCGCGCGATTCCGGCCGTGGTCTTCACCGATCCCGAACTGGCCTGGTGTGGACTCACCGAGACACAGGCGGCCAAGGAAGGGCGCACGGTCACCGTGGCGAAGTTCCCATGGGGCGCCTCGGGCCGAGCCCTGACAATTGACCGGACCGACGGCTTGACCAAGCTCCTCCTTGACCCTGAGACGGAACGGATTCTGGGCGTGGGACTTGTGGGGCCAGGTGCCGGCGAACTCATCGCCGAGGGTGTGCTGGCGATCGAGATGGGCGCAAATGCGACAGACCTCAAGATGTCCATCCACCCGCATCCGACCCTTACGGAAACGTTGATGGAATCAGCCGAGGTCTATTTCGGTCAGGCCACCCACGTCTTCCGTCCGAAGCGCTAGCTTCGGACGGCTTTCGTCACGGCGCCACCCTCCAGTCTGCGGAGGTACTCGGCGCTGATCAGCTCCTCAACCACGGTGCGGCACAAGGCCTCGTCGAGGCCGAACAGCCGCGACGCTTGTGGCACGGTGAGCCTCATTCCTGGCATCTCATCGAACTCGGCGCGCACTCGATCGACCACCGTGCTGATCTTCATCGCAGGCTCCTTTGCTCAGCACGGAGCAAGAAGAGAGCCAGCCATTCGTGAGAGGGTATCGAGTAGCGGCCGCCCGAGTCACGTCGACATAAGCGTCATATTTGCAGTGAATTCAGACATTTTCGTACGAGCGTGCAGCTTTACTTCACCGCGGACTTCGAGATTAAATCAGCAGCGTCTTGCATCTGACGCCAAGAGAAGTTGACAAACTGCTGATCTTCTCCGCGGGAGAGTTGGCTCGGAAGCGCCTTGCGCGTGGCCTCAAGCTTAATTACCCGGAGGCCGTCGCGCTCATCACCTCGGAGATTCTCGAAATGATTCGCGACGGTCGGTCCGTGGCCGAAGTGGTGAGTGCCGGCGCGACCGTTCTTCCGGCTGAGGCCGTGATGGAGGGCGTGCCGGAGATGGTTGCAGAAATCCAGGTCGAAGGCACGTTTCCTGATGGCACCAAGCTGGTGACCGTGCATCACCCCATTCGCTAGGCGCGGTACTAATGATTCCTGGCGAATATCTCCTGCAACCGGATCCCATCGATATCAACGCGGATCGTCCATCAATCACGATGACCGTGGCCAATCGCGGAGACCGGCCAATTCAGGTCGGCTCTCACTGTCACTTCTTCGAAGTGAATGCGGCGCTTCATCTCGATCGCGAGGCGGCCTACGGTATGCGTCTGGACATTGCTGCCGGCACGGCCGTCCGGTTCGAGCCTGGAGATGAGCGCGAGGTTGGGCTTGTGGCGATTGGCGGGGAGCGCGTCGTCTACGGCTTCAACGCTCTGGTCAACGGACAACTGGACGACCCCGAGGTGAAGCGCCGCGCGCTGACGGCCGTGGCGCTCTTTCTGTCATCCCGCGGACGATAGCCGAATCACCCATGCGTGTTCTTCGCCGGACCTACTCCGACCACTACGGACCGACCACCGGCGACCGGGTGCGCCTGGGTGACACCAACCTGTTTATCCGCATTGAGCGCGATTGTGCGGTCTACGGTGAAGAAGCCAAGTTCGGTGGCGGCAAGGTCATTCGTGACGGCATGGGGCAGTCCCCGCTTGCGACCAGGGCCTCCGGAACGCCGGATCTGGTGATCACCTCCGTGATCATCGTCGACAGCACGGGCATCTATAAGGCAGACGTCGGCGTGCGCGACGGCCGTATTTCGGCTATCGGCAAGGCCGGCAACTCCGGCGTCATGGCCGGCGTCACGCCTGGGCTGGAGATTGGCGCCGCCACCGAAGTGCTGGCCGGCGAAGGACACATTCTCACAGCCGGCGGGGTCGACTCCCACGTCCACTTCATCTCTCCCAACCAGATCCCGGACGCCTTCCATTCAGGCCTGACCACTCTCATCGGTGGCGGTACCGGACCGGCCACCGGCACCAAGGCGACGACGTGCACGCCTGGTGCGTGGAACATCCGGCGGATGTACGAAAGCGTTCAGGGGTTCCCGCTGAATTTCGGCTTCCTCGGCAAGGGCAACGCCTCAACCCCGGAACCGCTCGTCGAACAGATTCGCGCCGGCGCCATAGGGCTGAAGCTGCACGAAGACTGGGGTACGACGCCTGCCGCCATTGATTGCTGCCTCTCTGTCGCGGACGAGTTCGATATTCAGGTGGCGATTCATACCGACACGCTGAACGAGACGGGATTTGTCGAGGACACGATCAAGGCCATTGGTGGCCGGACCATCCACACCTACCACACTGAGGGCGCCGGCGGTGGCCACGCGCCGGACATCATCCGCCTGTGCGGAGAACCGAACGTCTTACCCTCGTCCACCAATCCGACGATGCCGTTCACGAGGAATACGCTGGACGAGCATCTCGACATGCTGATGGTCTGCCATCACCTGTCGCCCAAGGCGCCTGAAGATGTCGCGTTTGCCGACTCCCGGATCCGGCCCGAGACCATTGCGGCCGAGGACGTGCTCCACGACCTTGGCGCGCTCAGCATGATGTCGTCAGATTCGCAGGCGATGGGGCGTATCGGCGAAGTGATTTGCCGGACCTGGCAGACCGCCGACAAGATGAAGCAACAGCGCGGGCCGCTCTCCGGCGACTCGACGCACGACGACAATCACCGTGTCAGGCGCTACGTTTCGAAGTACACGATCAATCCGGCAATCGCGCACGGCATCTCTCATGAGGTCGGGTCGATCGCGGTTGGAAAGCTCGCTGATCTCGTGCTCTGGAAACCGGCGTTCTTCGGCGTCAAACCTGAACTGATCATCAAGGGCGGCCTTATTGCTGGCGCGATGATGGGCGACGGCAATGCTTCGATCCCTACGCCGCAGCCAGTGATTGCCAGGCCGATGTTCGGCGCGTATGCCGCGGCGCTCGATTCATGCAGCGTGCACTTTGTCAGCCAGGCGGGCCTTGACTGCGGTGCTCTGGGCGGCCTGCGCCGTCGTCAACTGGCGGTGCGCAACTGCCGGAACATTGGCAAGCGTGACCTGCTATGGAACGACGCACTGCCGAAGATTGAGGTCAACGCCGACACCTACGAGGTGCGCGCGGAGGGCCAGGTGTTGAAGTCTCAACCGGCCAGCATGCTGCCACTCGCGCAGCGCTATTTCCTGTTCTGATGGCCCTGAATCTGTTCAGGGCGCTGCCGATTGCGGACACCGTCTACCAGGACGAGTTGCTGCCGACAGACACGAAAGACTACGTACGCGACCAGATCACGCTCGGCTGGGAAGCTCGACTCAAGGCGCGAGGGCGCCGAACGTCGGACGGTGGCGCGGAGTTTGCGACCGCGCTCCCTCGTGGCACGGTGCTTCGGGAGGGCGATGTGCTCCTGGTAGCCGCTCTCCGGATGCACGTGCGCGTCGTCGAGGCGCTGGAGTCCGTGTTCGTGGTTCGACCGACGACTGCTGACGAAGCGGCGCGCTTTGCGTACCAGATCGGCAACAGCCACCAGCCATTGATGTTGGCGGACGGTCTGCTGATTTGCCCTGACGTGCTCGGTATGGCCCAGGTGCTTGACCATCACGGCATAGCCTACGAGCGAACGAAGCGTGCGTTCACGCCGGTGAGCCAGGTGACGAACCATCAGCATGCGGTCGTGCGATGACCGGCGCGCACCTGTCTCTATTGCATCTATGTGACAGCTTGTTTCCCATCGGGGCGTTCTCGCACTCCGATGGGCTTGAAGCCGCGACGTCAAGCGGTGAGGTGTCCACCGGCGACGATTTCAGACGATGGCTGATGGCGGTTCGCGACCACGCGCTGCGTACCTTCGAGGGGCCAGCGGTGTCGCGCGCCTGGCGGGCAGCCAGCCTCGCGAATGTGACTAACCTCGTGGCGGTCGATGGGGAGGTGCACGCGCTTCGGCCAGCGGCGGCCGCCCGTGAGGCCAGCCGCGCCATGGGAAGCCGCCTCCTTAAGACCTGGCAGCAGCTGCACCCAGCGACGTCGTTTTCGGATCTTTCGCCGTTGCCAGATACGCTGACGCTGCCGGTCGCATTCGGCCTGGTCTGCCAGCGCGCAGACGTTACAGAAGCCGACGCGGTGGGCGCCTACGCGTACACGCGCCTGGCGGCGTCGCTGTCATCGGCGATGCGGCTGATGTCACTTGGTCAGCGGGCGGGGCATACCATTCTCTCGGACGCACTGTCTGGTCTGCCCATGATTGTTGACGATGTCGTCCGCTCCAGCGCGCCGCTGGGCTCGTTCACGCCGCTGATGGACATTGCGGCGATGCGTCATCAGTACGTGCACTCACGGCTGTTTCGCTCATGACGCGCTCGAGCACCGTACGCCTTGGCATCGGCGGCCCGGTCGGTTCTGGTAAGACGGCGCTGGTTGACACACTCTGCAAGCAGATGCGCGATCGCTACCAGCTCGGCGTTGTCACCAACGACATCTTCACCCGTGAAGACATGGAGTTCCTCGTCCGGAGCGAGGCGCTGCCGGCGGATCGGATCGTTGGCGTGCAGACAGGCGGCTGTCCTCACACAGCGATTCGTGAGGACGCCTCGATGAATCTCGACGCGCTCGATGCCCTGCAAGCGCGCTTTCCTGAACTCGATCTGGTCTTTCTTGAAAGTGGTGGCGACAACCTCGCAGCGAGTTTCAGCCCGGAACTTGTCGATGCCTCGATCTACGTGATCGACGTGTCTGGTGGCGACAAGATTCCGCGCAAGGGTGGTCCAGGCGTGACGCGGTCGGATCTGCTGGTGATCAACAAGATCGACTTGGCGCCGTACGTGGGCGCCAGTCTCGAGGTGATGCAGCGCGACGCGCTGGTGCAGCGCGGGGAGCGTCCGTTCATCTTCACCAATCTCAAATCTGGGCAGGGTGTCCAGGACGTGATCGAGTGGATTCAGCGCGAACTGTTGTTCGACCGATAGCGGTGGTGATGGATGCGCGGGCGCCGGAGCAGATTGGCCGGCACGCGCGGCTCGACCTTCGCTTCGGCCTGAGGCGAGGTCGCACCGCCCTGCTTGATGCCTACGCCGAGCCGCCGTTGCGCATCGGGCGCGCGTTCGATGAAGGTGACGGCTTGCACATGATTCTGGCGTCGGCGGCTCCCGGCGTCTTTGGCGGAGACCTGTTCGCGCAGAGTGTCACGCTCGAGTCTGGCGCCCACGTTCGACTCACCTCGCAGTCGGCGCTGCAGGCGCATCCCTCGCCATCATCTCTCGACGCGCACATCGTCAGTCGCTATCACGTGAAGTCTGGCGCCTCACTGACGTGCCTGTGGGATCCCATGATCCCATTCCCCGATGCGCGCGTGTCCCAGCGGATTACACTGCAGGTGGACGAGGGGGCGACGTTGCGGTGGAGCGATGCCTTCATGGCCGGACGCGAGGCCCGGGGCGAGCGCTGGCGGTTTGCGTCCCTCGCGCACGAGCTGACGCTGTATCGGGGTGAGCGCATCGCCTATCTCGAGCGCTATGGAATCGAGCCGCTCACGTCGGCAGTGTCAGCGCCGTGGGTTGGCGGCGACGCCAGCTATTTCGGCAGTGCGATTGTCTGCGGAGAGCCCGAGTTGGTAGATGCCGAAGCACTTCATGGGCAACTGGTCAACGTTGTAGACGTGCATTCTGCCGCCGATCGCCTGGAGCCCGGACTGACGCTGGTGAGACTGATGGGCCCGTCAGGCGTGGCCTTTCACCGTGCCCGCCAGATCCTGACGACGGCTGCCGCCTTCTGACGACCCACTACCGGCTATTGACTGCCGATGGCTTGATCGTAGGCTTCGGCCGTTTCGTGCGCGTGGTAGGAACTGCGTACCAGCGGGCCCGATTCCACATGAACGAAACCCATCTCGAGGGCGAGGGCCTTGAGCTCACGAAATTCATCCGGATGGTAGTAGCGGACCATTGGCGCGTGTTGTTCGGTGGGACGCAGGTACTGGCCGAGCGTCAGGATCTGACAGTCCACCTCGCGCAGATCCTTCAGCGTCGCCACTAGTTCCTCGAGTTCTTCGCCAAGCCCCACCATCAATCCGGTCTTGGTCGGAATGTGTGGCGCGTACTCGCGTGACCGCTTGAGCAGTTCGAGGGTGCGGGCGTAGCGTCCCCCTGATCGCGCCATCCGATAGAGACGCGGCACCGTCTCGGTGTTGTGGTTGAGCACGTCCGGGCCAGCGTCAAGCACCGTGCGCAGGGGCTGTTCTTCACCCTTGAAGTCGGGAATCAGTACTTCGATGCGACACTCCGGATGACGCGCCCGTGTTTCGCGAATCGTCTCCGCGAAGATCGCCGCGCCGCCATCCTTCACATCGTCGCGATCGACCGATGTGATGACAACGTAGCTGAGTCCGAGGGTCTGGATGGCGTTGGCGACGCGCGCCGGTTCTGCCGCGTCGATGGCCGCCGGCCGCCCGTGGGCCACCGCGCAGTACGAGCAGGAGCGCGTGCAGACGTCACCCAGAATCATGAACGTGGCGGTGCCATGCGCCCAACACTCGCCGATGTTCGGGCAACGAGCCTCTTCGCACACCGTGTGCAGGTTGAGATCGCGCATCAATCCCTTGAGTCGCTGGTAGCTCGGCGAACCGGGCGCGCGCACCTTCAGCCAGTCTGGTTTGGGTGTGCGGGGTTGAGCCGGAGTGAGAGGGATGACGCGAGACACCTGTTGATTATACCGGCCGCAGTCCAGCGAGCAGGAAGTCGGCGAAGCGGTCAGCAATCTCCTGCGACGTGGATGGACCATCGGGGCTGTACCACCGGCGAATCCAGTTCACTGCGCCGAGGATGGCGAACGACACCAACTTGACGTCAACGGGACGGAACAATCCCTCTTCCACGCCCTGTTGGACGACGCGCCGGAGCCCGCGATCGAAGAGATCGCGCCGTTCGATCACCATGACGCGGTGCTCTGGATTGAGCGCCTCAAGATCCATGAAGAGCGCGATGCCGAAGAGATGGTCAAGGATGATGTGCACGAAGGAGACGATCAGCCTACGGAGCTTCTCGTCGGGTCGGATGTTGCTCGCCTCGATCTCAGCGAGAGTGCCGAGCAGGTTGTCGAGCGAGTATTGATGGCAGCCGAAGAGGATATCTTCCTTGTTCTTGAAGTAGTAGTAGAGATTCCCCTTCTTCATCTCCAGTGTCGCCGCGATTTGCTCGACAGTGGCGCCGTGGTACCCGAGCTGTCGGAAGGCGAGTGCGGCGCTCTTCAGAATCTCGACGCGGGTGGAGTTGGCACCCGACGGGGGCGTCGGGGCGTCGTTGACGTTCGGGTCCACCCTCTAACCGTAATTTGAACGCCGGTTCAGTTCAAGGGGCATCTGAGCGACGGTGTTGCGCTTCACCGGAGGCGCCGTAGACCGTGGGCCAGGCCGATCACTGCGGTTGGCGACCCAGGGTGAGTTCAGCTGGCGGTTCAGACTGAGCTCTTGAATCGCGGGGCTCTAGCGTTGCGTGATGAGCATGGCCAGCGTCAGCAAAATCATCGATCCGACGGTGATCCAGGCGATGACGTTGAACAATCGCGAGTTGACGTGCGTGCCCATCAACTCGCGATCATTGGTCAGTAGCAGCATGAAGATGAGTACAAACGGCAGTACGACGCCGTTGACTACCTGCGAGAGCACCATGATGTGCTCGAGCGGGAAGCCCGGGAGCAGCAGCACGCCGGCACCCGCGACGATCAGGAGGGTATACAGCCAGTAGAAGACGGGAGCTTCGTGGAACTTCTTGTCGAGACCCGATTCGAATCCCAGGCCTTCACAGACCGTGTAGGCAGTCGAGATTGGCAGAATCGATGCGGCAAACAGCGACGCGTTGAAGAGGCCAGCAGCGAAAAGGAGATAGGCGTACTCGCCGGCGAGTGGACGCAGGGCCTGCGCCGCGTCCGCGGCACTGTTCAACTGTGTCACCCCCGCTGTATGCAGCGTGGCCGCACAGGCCACGATGATGAACCACGCCACGATTGCTGCAAATAGGCAGCCGACGATGACGTCCCAGCGGGAGGCCGCGTATTGCCGGATCGTAATGCCTTTCTCGACGACCGACGCCTGCAGGTAAAACTGCATCCAGGGCGCGATGGTCGTGCCGACCAGGCCGATCACCATGTAGAGATAGCCGTAGTTTCGGATGCCGCCAGTATCAGGTCGAGTGACCATCGCGAAGGTAGCGGCCTTCCAGTCGGGATGGGCCAGCACCCCGGCCACGATGTAACACACGTAGAACAGCGACGCGACAAGAAAGATCTTCTCGACGGTGGAGTAGGTGCCTTGCACCACCAACAGCCAGACAACCGCCGCCGCCAGTGGCACGACGATGTAGCGTGAGATGCCAAACAGTTCGAGGCTGCTGGCGACACCAGCAAACTCCGCCATGACGTTGCCGAAGTTGGTGACAACAAGCGCAAGCATCAGGAAGAACGTGATGCGGAACCCGAATTCTTCGCGAATGAGGTCGCTCAGGCCCTTGCCGGTGACGGCACCCATGCGAGAGGCCATCTCCTGCACGACCACGAGCGCGATGGTGGTCGGGATCATCGCCCAGAGGAGCGTGTATCCGAATTGCGCGCCGGCGACGGAGTACGTCCAAATGCCACCGGCGTCGTTATCGACGTTGGCGGTGATGAAGCCGGGACCGACGACGGCAAGGAACAGGAGCATCCTTGTTCGCCACTGCTTGAGCGTCTGTGTCATGCGTCGCTCATTTCTTTGAGTGGAGCATGGCGATCACATCGTCCGCGGTAATGATGCCGGCGAGCCGACCATGTTCGTCGGTGACGGCCAGTGTGATGAGATTGTATTTGTCGAACAGCGAGGCCACTTCGCGCTGGGGCGTATCCGGTGCGCAGGACATGGCCGATTCGCTCAGCGCCGAGAGCGGCGTGTGGCCCGCCGCCGTGGCGATCTTCACCAGCGGCACCGCACCGGCCAGCGTGTCGTGTGGTCCGGTGAGGTAGATGGTTGCCAGTGCGACAGGTCCGCCTTCGAAGGCGCGCAGGGCCTCAACCGCATCGTGCGCGGTGCCGTCTGCCGACACGGCGATGTAGTCGGTCGTCATGCGACCCGCAGCGGTGCGTTCGCCGAACTCGAGGAGGTGCGACACTTCGTCGCGTTCCTCCTTGTCCATCTCCTTGAGGATCTCGTCCGAGCGAACTTCCGTGAGATCGCCCAGGAGGTCGGCGGCTGCGCCAGGGTCCATCTCCTCGACGATGTCAGCGGCACGTTCATTGTCGAGCGACTCGACGATCGAGACCTGAACGTCTGGGTCAATCTCCTCCAGCGCCTCGGCTGCGACCTCTTCGTCGAGTGCCTCGATGACAGCCTTTTGTTCAGCGGCCGGCAGGTCTTCGACGATGTCGGCGATGTCCGCCGGATGCATCCGGGAGAGACCTTGATAGGCGATCTTGAGTTTGACGCGCCGCGCCGGGTCGACCTCGATGAGGTCGACAAACTGCCACGGAATCACGCGCGGCGGGATCTTGTCGAGAAACGCACGAAGCGTGAACGACGGAATGACGCCTTTGCCGAGACGCCTGATGGCGCCGCGGGCGCCGACATCCACGGTCACCACGTGGAGCGAGAGATGTTGCTCAGCCGGGAGGCCGTCGAGCTCGACGTCGTTGACACGGACGACCTTGCGGCCGTGGACGTCGATGATTTGCTGGTCGAGGAGGTCGCGCTTGAGCAACAGGACGCCGTCCGAAGCCGTGTAGGTGGTCCAGTCAGATTGCTGGTCCGTGGTGCGAAGCGTCTTGCCGAACGACTTGACGGCGTCCGACGGCAGCAGGCGGTCTCCGACAGAGGTCCGCACGATCAGGAAGGTGACTCGAGTCGGGTGATCTTGCGGCGTAATGGCGAGATCGCGGACCCGTCCCTTCACGGCGCCACTGGCGTCGCGCACCGAAGCGCCCAGCAATTCCGAGAGGGCAATCACCGACATCGACCTCCAAGCTTACCTGCTGTTTGTCACGAGTGGTGGTGTTATCCTGCGAATGGAGAGTGGTGGGCATGCGTGTCGCATTGAGATTGCGGTCGTGGCTGGTGCCAATATTCGCCGTGGTCTTGCTTGCCAACGTCACGATTGCCCCAACGCACGCGGCCATCGTCGGCCGAGCCACGCTGTCCATCGAGGGGCGGTCGAACGCAACGGTATCGCTCGCAGCGGGGGCTGGAATTGTGGTCGCCGTGTGGTCCGCCGCGCTCCCTGCCGGCGACACAGATATCTATGCGGCAACTAGCCGCGATGGCGGTGTCAGTTTCCAGTCGCCGGTGCGCGTCAACAGCACGCCTGGCGATGCTCGCGTCAATGGCGAGCAGCCACCGAAGGTGACCGTTGCCGCGCGCGTTGGTGCCCCCGCGCTCGTCACCGTGGTGTGGACGTCGAAGAATGCGCAGGGTGGCACCATTCTGCAGGCACGCTCCGAGGATGGTGGCCGCACCTTCTCTCGCTCGCTGCCGGTGCCCGACGGCGCTGCCGTTGGGAATCGGGGCTGGGAGAGCGTCACGGCTGATGGGCAGGGGCGGACGCACGTAATGTGGCTGGATCACCGAGATATGGCGGCCCCGGTGAGTTCCGCCGCGCACGCGCACGAGGGACACCACAAGTCGAGCTCGCCGAGGGATGGCGTTGCGATGGCGCAGCAGTCGAAGCTGTATCTCTCTACCGTTGGTGAGAGTGGTTCGGCGCGCGTCGTCACCGCTGGCGTGTGCTACTGCTGCAAGACGGCGATCGCGACAGACAGCAGAGACACGCTCTACCTGGCGTGGCGGCACGTGTACCCCGGTAACGTGCGCGACGTTGCCTTTGCGATTTCACGAGATGGCGGTCGCACGTTCGCGCCGCCGCGCCGGGTCAGCGAGGATCGCTGGCAGCTGGACGGATGTCCTGACGACGGGCCGGCCATGACCGTGGACTCCACCGACCGCGTGCACATTGCATGGCCGACACTGGTGCCTGATGGCCCCGGTGGGAAACCCTCGATTGGCATCTTCTACGCCCAGTCGAGTGGAGGGCAGTCGTTCAGTGCGCGTGAACGGTTGAGCACCGACGGATTGCCCCATCATCCACAGATCGTCGTGAATGGTGAGCGGCTCTTTGTGGCATGGGACGAGCTGAAGGATGGTCAGCGGCGCATTGTTCTGGCTTCGCGTCGGTCTGGCACCATGTCTGCAAGCTTCACTCGCACCGTGGTGAGTGAGGCGCCTGGCTTGCTCTATCCGACCATCGCGCCGAGCGGGACAGGTGCCCTGGTCGCCTGGACCGCAGGCGGAGAACGTTCAACCATCCAGCTCGCCCGCATGGAATAGTAGATCTTGGTGTCTGGCTTCTGCCGGACGAGACAGGAGATCCCATGATTCGTCATCCGTTCAGGTTCGGCGCCGCGTTTGCGGCTTCAGTGGCCGTCGCCGGTGCGTCTGTGTTGTTCGCGCACGCCAAGCTCCAAAAAACGGAGCCGGCGGCTAATGCCACCGTGACCGTCGCGCCCGATCACGTCAGCGTCTTTTTCAGTGAGGCCCCTGACGCCGCCGTGAGCAGGCTCTCTATGAAGGGGCCGTCAAACAAGGTGAAGCTGGCGCCCGCCCACGTGACGGGGAAGCAGCTCATGGCGCAGATTGAAAGCGTGCTGGTGGACGGACTCTATACCGTCGAGTGGCAGACCGCTGGGGACGACGGGCATGCGCAGAAGGGCGAGTTCGCCTTCACGCTGAAGCGCAAGTAACTTCCGCCCGGGCCGCGCCGTTGTCGGCCCCAACGCCGTGATGGCATCGTTCGAAACGCTGACGAAGATTCCGCTGTACGTGGGTCTTCTGCTACTGACGGGTCTGTGTTCGTCGATCTGGCTGTCCCGTCGACCCGGGGCGCCGGAGCGCGCGGTGTCGTCCTTGCGCGCGTCGACGCTCGGTATCCTCGCCAGCCTCCTCGTCGTCGCCTGCCTCATTGCGCGGCTGGTCGCGCACACCTACTCAACCTTCGGTGGTGACGGCATGACGTGGGCGTCGTTGTCGACCATTGCGTCTGAGAGCCGGTGGGGCATCGGTTGGCGGCGACAACTCATCGCCGCGTCGTGGGCTGTGGGGTTCAGTGCGCTGGCCCGTCGCGGTTCGGTTGCGGCGATGCTGCCGCTCGCACTTGTGACGGTGTGGCTGGCGGCCAGCTATTCCATGACCGGCCATGCTGCCGCGCTTTCCACCACCAGACTTGCGTCGACCGTGCACTTGCTGGCAGCGGGTGGGTGGTTTGGCACGTTGTTCATTCTGCTGCGCGTTGAGAGTGCTGGCATTCTTTGGACGCGATTCTCTTGGGTGGCGCTCGCCGGCTCAGCTCTCGTCGTTGTGTCAGGCCTCGTGATGGCGGCGACGTATTTCAGCGCCGCCGGTGATCTGGTGTCGACAAACTACGGCCGCGTGTTCCTGCTGAAGATGGCGCTTTTCGCCGGCACAGCGCTCTGCGGCTGTCTCAACTGGCGGAGGGTACGGACAACCGGGGCACCCGCGATGGCTCGCCTCGAACTCGCGCTTGTCCTCGCGCTCATCATCGTCACGGCATTCCTAACCGAAATCGCCCATCCGTAGCGGCAATGTGCCCGCCCGACGTTCTTCAAGGCGCGCCAATGGACAGGCAGCTCAGAACGGGATTTGCCAGCGCACCCATGACGTGTTCGGCCCGCGGGTCCGTAGCCAGGCTTCAGCCGGGCCGCTGTGGGTCAGAACCCGATGCGTCGCATCACAAACCTCGGCAGCAGCTTGATGACCAGCATCACGAATTGCCAGATACGCGGTGTGTACACGACCGGCGTGCCGCGATCGATTCCGCCGACGATGTCCGCCGCGACGTCGTCGGCCTCACCAGCAAAGGGCGGCGGCGTGAGGCCGGACGTCATCCCCGTCTTCACGAAGCCTGGCTTGATGCAGACCACGCGAAGGCCCTGCGCGCGGAACTTGTGGTCGAGTCCCTCGAGGTAGTACGACAAACCGGCTTTGGACGCGCCGTAAAGGATGACGGGCTTTCGCCCGCGGTCGCCCGCCACCGAACTGGCCACGCACAAGGTCCCGCCCTTGGCGAGCACGCTGGTACGCGCCGTCTCGCAAAAGATGATCGTGTTCGTGAAGTTGATGTCGAGCAGGCGTCGCGTCTTTGCGAGGTCGGCTTCGAGTTCTGCTTGTGTGGCGAAGTCAGCCGCGGTGACCACGACGCAGTCGACGTGTCCCAGAGTCTGCGTGGCCGCAGCCAGCGCCGGGGCGAAGGTCTCAGGCGCGGTCATGTCGCACATGGCCGTGCCGATTTCGCCCCCGTGGTTGGCGCGGATGGACAGGTCTGTGGCACAGAGCGCGAGATCCGCCAGGTCGCGTCCCAATAGGAAGAGCCGGTCGCCTCGCTGAGCGAGGCGGCGAGCCACCGCGCGGCCAATGCCGCGCGAAGCGCCGAGTACGACGACGTTCACGGTTGGTCTCCGAAAATTCGCACCGACTGCGCGCTGCGCAGGCGCCCGTGCGGGTCCCATTTGCGCCTGACGGCGTTGAAGGCATCGAGGCGAGGTTCCATCGCGCGAAAGTGCTCCGCACGAGTGAAAGCATCCTTCGCCAGGTAGATGCGGCCGCCGACTGAAATGACGAATTCATTCAGCGTATCGACGATGCGCTGTGTGTCGTCGCGTACCGGCAGATCGAGGGCGACCGATGTGCCCGGCATCGGGAACGACAGCAGTCCCTCGCCTTGTTCGCCGCAATCCTTGATCACGCACAAGAAAGACGCGGCACCCAGGCGCGCCAACAGTTCGAGCAGGTGTCGGACTGCGGCAGGCCCGGCGGCTTCGGGGAGCACCGACTGGTGCTGTGTGAAGCCGCGTCTACCGTACAGGCGATTCCAGTCGAGGAGAACGTCCAGTGGATAGAAGAAGGGCTCTGGGTGGGTAATGTGTTTCGGTTTCGGCCAGTTCACGGCGTAGTAGCTGGCGTTGAACATCTTGCCGACGGTGGTGCCCATCACCCACGCCGGGCAGACGACCGGTACCGGGAGCCGCGTGATTGGCGCCGGATAGTGCGCCGGCGCCTCGTCCGCGGTGGCCCAGCGGCCGGCCAGCAGCACGCCTCGCCCGAGGTTCGCGCCCTGGGACAGGCAGTCGATCCAGCCCATGGTCATCGGCCAGTGCGTTGCGCCGTCTCTGAGCGCAGCGAGATACGCATCGATATTGGGCACGCGTTTTCGCTCGGCGATGATCCAGGGGGACGGCACGCGTGCGAGCGTGAACTCGACTTCGAGGATATGCCCCGTCAGACCCATGCCACCCAGCGTGGCGAGGAAGAGGTCCGGCTCGAGCTGACGCGAACACTCGACGATGTCACCACTGGAGACGCGCAGGCGCAGCGCGCGGACGTGGCGTCCGATTGTCCCTTCGCAGTGGTGGTTCTTGCCATGAACGTCGGCCGCGACCATGCCGCCCAATGTCACAAACTGGGTGCCCGGCGTGACTGGTGTGAACCAGCCGCGCGGAAGGAAATCGCGAATCAGCTGTTGCAGGGAGTAGCCGGCCTCGACACGGAGGACACCGGAGGTTCCGTCAAAGCTCAGAATCCGGTCGGCGAGCGGGGAGGCGACGACCGTGGGATGGCCAGGCGGCGGAAGCGACGAGTCGCCGTACGAGCGGCCCAGCCCCCGCGTGAGGACTGCGTTGCGTGTCAGCGGCTCCAGATGCTCAGACCGTAGCTCAACGCCAGGAACCGAGATCCGGCCCCAGCCCGAGAGGGAGCCGGTGGGTGTCGGGCGTCCTGTGGCAGTGTCGGCGGGCAACGAGTCAGTATAGCAACCGACGCCGGGCGTTGACGTCCGAGAGGTGGCCAGCCTGCCGGGATCGGAGTTATGCTGCTCCCTCACATTCCCAATGACCGCCTTCTTCACGTGGCTCAACGCTCACGCGGTGTTCGGGTATCTCCCGGTCTGGGGCTACGCCCTCCTCACGTTGATTGACACCCATATCACGACGGCGTGCGTGACGCTCTACTTACACCGCTGTCAGACGCACCGATCGATCAGCTTCCACCCTGCGGTCGAACACCTGATGCGATTTTGGCTCTGGGTCCGAACCGCGATGCCCACACGCGAGTGGGTGGCCGTGCATCGGTGCCACCACGCGCACGTCGATGCCGAGGGCGATCCTCACAGCCCGATCTTCTATGGCATCTGGCGCGTCGTGTTCCTCGGCACCGGGTTGTACCATCGTGCGGCCCACAATGCGGCACTGGTGGAGCAATACGGCAAAGGCACGCCCGACGACGCGCTCGAGCGGATCGTGTATGCCCACACCAGCCTGCTCGGACCAGTGGTCACGCTCGTGACCAACGTCTGGCTATTTGGCGCGTGGGGGATTGGCATGTGGCTCGTCGAGATGGCATGGATTCCGTTTTTTGCCGCAGGTGTCATCAATGGGCTTGGCCACTGGTGGGGCTATCGCACCTTCGACACGCCGGACCGCTCCACGAATCTACATAGCCGTGTCTGGTCGCTGCTGACCTGCGGAGAAGCGCTGCACAACAACCACCACCACATCCAGAATGCCGCACGCTTCTCGATGCGGCCAGGCGAACTGGATCCTGGGTACTGGTACTTCAGCGTGTTTCGTGCGTTCGGCCTCGCTCACGCCCGACAGGACGTACGGTCCTAAACGCGGCGCCCTACTGACGAACTCAAATCCCGTGGCGGGGACGTGCCCCGCGTCCAAGCAACTTGTGTGAGATGTTGAGGAATCGGTCAGTCGATACGGTACTTGGCGAGATAGTAGGACAACGCTCGCTGGCTGATGCCCATGCGCTCGGCGGCGTCCTTCTTCACCCCACGCGCGCTCTCGATGGCTCGTCGGATCGTTTCCTTTTCCACCCATTCGATGTTCTGCCTCAACCGGAGGCTGGGCAATCCTGAGCTCGCCGGTGCGGCTGCCGACAGCGCGGAAATATCGTGCGCCGTGATCACGGGCCCGGCGGCGAGCACGACAGCGCGCTCGATCGTATTCTCAAGCTCGCGGACGTTGCCAGGCCAATCGTACTGCTGGAGCAAAGGGAGTACCGCGTCGTCGAGACCGCTGATGCGACGGCCAGTGCGCTGCGCGTGCTTGCGAACGAAGTGCTCGGCGAGAGCGGGGATGTCATCGCGACGTTCACGGAGGGGCGGCAGGGCGATCGGAATGACGTTGAGGCGATAGAAGAGATCCTCCTGGAACTTTCCTTCGGCCACCATTTCCCTGAGGTCTCGGTTGGTGGCGGCGATGACGCGGAGATCGACCTTCTCCGTGCGTTCCGAGCCCAGTGGTTCGAACTCGCGCTCCTGAAGCACCCGCAGCAGTTTCGATTGCAGCGCCGGACTCATGGTGCCGATCTCGTCAAGGAAGATCGTGCCGCCGTCGGCGAGGGCGAACTTGCCTTTCTTTGTGCCAACGGCACCGGTGAAGGCGCCCCGGACGTGGCCGAAGAGTTCGGACTCGAGGAGCGACTCGGGAATGGCCGCGCAGTTCACGCGTATCAGCGCCATGTCGCGCTGCGCGCTCCGCTGGTGAATGGCTCGCGCGACCAGCTCCTTGCCGGTGCCGGTCTCCCCGGTGATGAGCACCGTGCTTTTGGTCTGCGCCACGCGCTCGGCGCGTTGGATCATCTCGTCCATCACGCGACTCCGACCGATGAGGCCGTAGTGGTCGAATTGTTCGTCGCGCTCGCTTCGCAGGTACCGATACTGGCTGCGTAGGCGCAGATGCTCGAGAGCGCGCCGGACGACCACCAGCAACTCGTCGATTTCGAAGGGCTTCTGGAGGAAGTCGAGGGCGCCGAGCTTCATGGCTTCGATCGCGCTCTCCACCGTGGCGTGTGCCGTCATCATCAGGATCTGCGGCCGTTCGCTCTCCGGTGTTGCGCCGACGTATTCCCGGATGAGGTCGAGGCCGCTCAGTTGAGGCATCACGTTGTCGACCAACAGGACGTCAAAGGATCGACTGTTGAGCAGCCGTTGGGCCTCGCGTGGGTTGCTGGTCTCAATCACTTCGTGGCCGGCCGCACGAAGCGCACGGCCGAGGGCTTTGAGGATCTTCTCCTCGTCATCGACCACGAGTACCGAACCGTGTACAGACATCACGCAACCGACCCGTCTCGAGCGGTCTCTCCAGGAAATTCAATCAGCATTTCGGTGCCTCGGGACGGTTCGCTCACAACCGAGATCGTGCCGCCCAGTCCTTCGATAATACTTTTTGCGATCGGCAGTCCGAGGCCCGTTCCCCCGCGTTTGGTGGTGAAATAGGGGTCGAAGATCCGCGTGACGTCGTTGCGCTCGATGCCGCGGCCCTGATCGACGACGGCGATCGTGGCGCGGTCGCCGCGCCTGGCCGTTACCACGGTCACTGGGGTCTGCCTATCGCTGGTGGCGTCCCTCGCATTCACGATCAGATTGACCAGCGCGACCCGCAGTCGGTCGGCGTCGCCGACAATGTGGGGCAGGTCAGGGTCGAGGCGAACTTCGACGCCCGGCCCGGGTCCGGCCTGAGCGGCAACGGCCGATTCTCTGCAGACGGCGTTCACGTCGGTGTCGGTCAGCTCAAACTGAATCGGACGCGCGAAGTCGAGGACCTCGTTGACAAGGCGATTGAGCCGGACAACTTCGCCGTCGATATCGGTTGCCACCTCGCGAATCGCCTCGGGCGTCAGGGCTGGCTGCCGAAGCGTGTGCAGGGCCGCCTTGATGATCATCAATGGGTTACGCACCTCGTGGGCGATGACCATCGAAAGCCGGCCGAGGGACGACAGCCGTTCGCGTTGTGCCATGTCCCGTTGTCCCCGAGCCACCGACTCGGTGAGCGTGTTGAAGGTCGTCGCCAGGAGTCGCGCGTCTTCATCGTCCCACTGACGGCGCAGGACGATCTTCCGGGTCAGGTCGCCGCTGACGGCGACGTCGCGCATCACGCCGGTAATGGCAGCCAGCGGACGAGTGATGGTCCGTGCGACCGCGAAACTCAACAGCGTGGCGAGCAATACCGCGACGACTGCGGTGATGTAGAGCTCAGTGTGAATCGTCGACAAGAATCGGTGTTGGTCGGTTCGGGAATGCAGCACAAGGGCCATGGGGCCGCTGCCCTCCGCATTGTCCTGCGTCCGCGGGCTGAGACGCATGGGCAAAACGGCGTATTCGTCGCTGCCAAGCCTCATGTCCTGGACTGCCGTGCTGCGTAGGGCCAGGGCGAGAGTACGGCGCTGGTCCAACGGCAGGGTGCTTGCCAGGATCTGTCCGTCCATGCCGAAGGCGATATCGTCGCCGGTGATCTTCTTCAGCTGTGCGGCAAAGGCGTCGTCCAAGAGGAATCCGACACTCAACGTGCCGAGGACGTCCGGTGGATTGACGCCGATGGCGATCGGCACAGAAGCAAGATGCAGGATGCCGTTCGGCTGGGGGAGCAGCGTCATGCTCTCGTGGCCGGCAAGGGCGCTTCGGAGCGACGGCTGTTGGGTGACGATGCGCGCGGTCGTCGGGGAAACTCCAACGGTCGCCAGTACCTGTCCCGTCTTGTTCGTGACGAGCAGCAGGTTCGAGTTCAGCTGTCGCCGGTAGTCGTCTGCGTTGTCCTGGACGGTCGGCGGGTCGTTGGTGTCGACAGCCGCTTTGAGCTTGGGTGCGTCGGCGACGAGCCGTGCCATCGTGGCAAACGTCTCGGCGCGCGTGGTCCGCAGCTGGTCGACTAGTGAGCCAGTGGAACGAATCTGGCGCAGCAGCGATGCTTCGAGTTCTCGCGTCACCCGCACGCTCACGAGGTAGATCGATGCGCCGATAGACACGACGGTCAGCAGGGCAATGGCAAGGAAGATGCGACTGCGCAGCGAGGAGACGAGGGTCATCGAAGCGAAAAGTCGACTTCGGCGGTTGCGCCATCCGGCACCGTCGTCGGTCTGGCCTCGGACGCCACGCCCTCGTTCCACGCGATCACGTTATACGTGCCTGGTGGAACGTTCTCGATGCGGTAGCGTCCCTCGGCGTCGGTCATGGCATAGAACGGGTGGTTGAAGACCAGGATGAAGGCGCTCATGTGCGAGTGGATGTCGCAGAACACACGGACGATCCCTGGGCGATCGAAGCGCACTGATTTCGAGCGGCCGACGGCGTAGCGCCCGAGGTCGAACGGCTGGGCCTTCGACAGCGAGAAGACGTTGTGGTAGATGCGGTCGCTGTTCGGGAAATCGACCGTCGTGCCCGCAGTAATCGCCAGGACGTGGGGGACGAACGTCTCGTTGCGCTGGTCCATGCGCGCCCGCCCGCCCTCGTACTGCTCGAAGGCGCCGCGCGGCGCGGTCTCGAGGTAGACGACGGAGCGCAGCCGATCCTCGTGGTCATGGGCCGGCGGCGCCCCCAGACCGGCCACGTTCGGGCGCCGTCCGAGGGGCGGCGCCGGCCGACGAAGGTCGACCCGCCCACGAATGAGACCGTTGCGGGCCGTCAGGCCTTCGCGGCTGTCGGCAAGAGACGCAACCAGCCCGAGCAGCGCGCACACGAGAATCCGTCGCATCAGAACCAGAACACGATTTGCGCACTCCCAATGGTCAGGCGTGGCACACGGCCGTCGTCACGGACGTTGCGCTGTACCGACATCTTCAGCTCGAGATTGCGCTGGAGGCGATAGCCACCGCCGACCTCGATGCGGGTCAGGGGCGCGTCCCAGCCGGCCGTACGCGTCGTACCGACGATCTCGTTGAAACCAAGATGATCGACTCGTGCTGCGACGTACCGTCCGGGCCTGAGCTTGTAACGGCCCTCGACCATCAAACTGGTCGCGCTGAGTGCAGGCTCAAGTGTCGGCAACTGCCAATGGCTGACGATCGTCTCGGCCCGTAGCAGGTAGTAGTCGCGCGAATACTCGAGGTCGATCCCGAGTGCTGTCTGGTTGAAGGCGTTGCTGTGTGACTCCCGGACAACGGCTCGCAGCAGGTCGCGCGTGAGATAGGGCGCACGAGCGCCGGAGACCCCGATAGCCAGCCCTGGGGTTGGGCGAAGACTGACGCGGCCGGCGACCTGCTTGCCGGCGTTGTCGTCACTGACGCGTGGATTGCCCAGCGATCCGTTGGTCACGGCCACTGATGCGTCGGCCCATGACGCGGCGGCATGCGCTTGTATGCCTGTATCCCAGCGAGATGCGCTGACCAATGGCAGACCGTGCGCAGGTGTTGTGTTGCCGAGGGTGAAGTTGGACAGCCAGCCGCGGCCGCGCATCCGAAGCAGCGCGTCCGCGTCGGCCGGCACGGCGTCCGGGCGCAACGACGTCAGATACTGATAGGCCAGGGGGTAGCCGATAAGCAAGTTGTCACTGGCGTACGTCCGTCGTCCGAAAGTGCCAAAGGTCGGCGGGATTCGACCGACCTGCAGGTCGAACGCGTGGGTTGGCCAAGGACGGATGCGCGCGTACAACGCGTAGGGCTCCGGTCTCTCCCCGTTCTCGCTTCGCACCTCGGTCAGAAAGGAGAACTGGCGGTTAGCGCGCACCGAGGCGCTGAACGCCAAGCGTGCGAGCCGCACCGTGGAGCGCTTGTAGTCTGTGTAGTTGAAGAAGCCCGTGTCCTCGCCGCAACCGGCGCCGTCGGGCAGGTGTGCGCACGACGCGACGACCGACAGGTCTCCGCCAAGCGCGACCCTGCCGGCGGCGAGAGTGATTGGGTCGGTGGGCAGGCCCTGAGCCGTGACGGGCGCACCGATGGCGAGCGCGAAGGCGGCCATCGCCAGGCGTCGACTCCAGGTGACGGTCGGTCGTCTCGGCACGTGTCACGGATTATACGGCCAAGGTGCAGGCACGGATTCGTTGACAGGCGCGCTTGGCGACGAGTACATTCTGGCTTGAAGTCTTGTATTCATAATTAGTTACAGCGACCGATGGCCTACATCATCTGCCAGCCATGCATTGACGTGAAGGACACTGCTTGCGTGGATGTGTGCCCGGTCGATTGCATTCATCCGCGCAAGGACGAAGCGGCATTTGCGGCCAAGCAGATGCTTTACATCCATCCTGATGAGTGCATCGACTGCGGGGCGTGCGTCCCTGCGTGTCCAGTCAACGCGATCTTCGCGCTTGATGAGACTCCCCACGAGTGGTCGTCGTTCATTTCAGCCAACCGCGACTACTTCGACGCCATTGAGTAGTTGGCCTTATCCATCGGGTGGCGCTTTCGATTCCCGATGGTGTTTTTCGGCTAGCGAAAGTCCATTCGAGGGTGAGTCCCGACCGTCCGGTCGACGTCGAGCGGTCCAGTTCTTGTAAGCAGACAATCGGATCAGCAGTTGGAGGGTTCATGAACGGTTGTTTTCGCGCGGCCGCATTGGCGGTGTTCACGTGTGCCGCGGCCTCCCTTGTCATTCGTGCGGACGGTCAGTCGCAGGCGACCGAGGTCCAGATTCAACTGGGCAACGAGTTTCTTTCTGAAGGGCGCTATAGCGACGCGCTGGACGCCTTCAGGCGGAGCCTGGCCACGGCGGGCCCAGACGACCTGCGGGCGGCTCGGGGAGGTCTAATCCATTCAGCCCTTCGAGTTGCCGAGTTCGACCTCGCTCGCCGCGAAGCCGAACGGTTGGTCGAAGCCTCCCCCCAGTCCCCCGAGGCGGTTGCTCTCTATGCAGATGCGCTGTGGGCGTCCGGCCTCTTCGAAGAGGCGGAAGCGCGCTACCAGGACGCGCTCAGGCAGGCGCCCAATCTCGCCCGCGGTCGTCACGGCTTGGCTTTGGCCCTGGCTGCGCGCGGCCGACTGGTCGACGCGATGACCGAAGCGCAGGCGGCGCTGCGTCTCGAGCCAAGGGATCTCGAGCTCCACCACACCGTGGGCACCATCTACGAGCGCATGCACAAGTACGAAGAAGCGGCCAGCGCCTACAGCAACTACGTCAACTTGCTGCCCAACAAGGACCACAGCGAAAAGGCCGACTGGTCGCGCTCGGAAATCAAGTTCCTTCGCTCGTTTGGTCAACGCGTGCCATTCGGTATGGAGCCGGGCGCCGAGGATGAGCTCTACACGATTGACTTTCGCACCGTGAACGAGAAGGTCGTTGTGCGGGCCAAGGTCAATGATGGCTCCTTCCAGGACTTCGTTGTCGACACTGGCGCAGAGAACACCACGCTGTCGCGCCCCACGGCACAGCGCCTCGGGATCGCGCCGATCACTTACACGCTCAGTGCCGGCGTTGGCGACGTCGGCCTGCGTGGTCTGCAGCTGGCGCGGATCGATACGCTCGAACTCGGCAAGCTGAAGCTGCACAACGTGCCCTGCATGATCAAGGATCCGCCCCTGCGCGACCTGCCGACGAAGGAGACGGAAAGCCTCTCGCCCTTGGCGCTCGGCTTTTCAATGATCATCGATTACAAGACCAACAAGATCACGTTTGGGCGCCACCTGCCCGTGGAGCCGAGCGACATCCAGCTGCCGCTCCGCGTTCATCGGCTCGCCACGGTGCGTGGCACGGTCGACGGCAAACACCCCGCCACCTTCGTCGTAGACACGGGCGGAGAAGTGATTTCGATCAGTCGTGCCACGGCGGAATCGCTGGACCGGCCGGCGTCCGATCGAAAGATCGCGCTCAAGGTGTACGGTGCGTCAGGATGGGAAAAGGATGCCTACCTGATGCCCGGTGTCAGTCTGGCATTCGACTCGATTCGGTATGCGAACTTTCCGGTGGTCGTGCTCAATCTGAGTATGCCGAGTGCGCTCCTCGGCTTTCAGCTCGGCGGCATCGTCGGGCACAAGTTCCTGAGCAAGTATCGCGTGGCGATTGACCTCGAACGCAGCGTGCTCAGGCTGAAGGCGATTTAGCCTCGGCCTTTCGGAGCAGCCGCGCTGCGCGTCGCGCGTGCGCGTCTCGGCAGATCTGCTCCTCGGCCTCCGTCTCGATGGCGAGGGGGGGCACGGGAACTTTTGCTCCGGCCTCGTCAATGGCGACAAACGTCAAGAACGCGCGGCTCGTCAGCTGGCGGTCGCCGGTAAGAGTCTCCTCTGAAAAGACATCAACCCGCACTTCGAGTGAGGTGGTGAAGGCGCATGTCACGCGGGCCTGCAGGATGATCAGGTCGCCGACGCGAATCGAGTGGAGGAATTGCAGGTCATCGACCGCGGCTGTGACGACGCGCTGGCGCGCGTGACGGTAGCAGGCGATGGCGCCGGCGATGTCGATCAGGTGCATGACGGTGCCGCCGAGCATGAACCCCAGAGGATTCGCGTCGTTGGGCAGGACGACCTGTACCATTTCGGTGGCCGATTCCTCGGCGCGTTTGGGGGAGAGGGACGTCACCCTAGAAGTCGTAGCCAATCCACACTGCAAAGCGTGGTTTGCGGAACTTTGAACTGCCACCCTCGGCCGCAAACAGCTGATCCTCCCAGCCACGGTTGAACAGCGTGCGCCACGACCAATCGAAGTGGATGGGAAATCCGAGCATGAAGGTCTCGAGGCCAAGGCCGTAGGATGCTCGGCCGTCCTTCAGGCGGAAGCCGTCGATTGTCTGTTCATTCCCATAGGTCGGGATCGGCAGGCCTGTGGCTGGGTCGTAAATCAGCTGCCCGTCGATAGAGGTTTGGTAACCCGTGATCGCTGAATACGTCTCGGCTGAGGAGGTGGCGAACTTGAAGTCCTGAGTGTTGAACCAGCCGCCGCCCATGTTCGCAAAAAATACGCCGCGCACGCCGCCGACGACGCCAATCGGCGTCAGCGCGGCTTCGATAATCGGGAAGCGCAGCTCGGCGTTGGCGAACAAGACATTCTGCCCGACAAACTGCAGGTAGTCGTAGCCGCGCATTTCGGAGTTGCCGCCGAAGTAGAGAAAGTCCGGGGCCGATCCCACGCTCTTGAAGCCGCGCATCCGAAGAGCCAGTACGCCCGTGCTGGCCAGGCGCTGGTAGTAGCGCGCGTCGGCGTCGAGTGTCTGTCGCGACAGCGTCGACCCAATCTTGGGTGCCACGTCGTAGGCCAGTCGCATGGTGCTACCGGACAGCGGGCCGAATTCCCGGAACACGGTCGTTTCTTGGACGAATGCGGCGCTGAGCGGCACCAGGGAACCGTTACGGAAGACCTGCTGGCCGAAATTCTGCTGCTGGTAGAGCTCTGTATAGGCTTGGAGATCCGGGTCGTTGTACTGCTCGACCAGGTTCACGAATCCTGCGCTGACCTCGATGCGCCGAAAGCGATTCAGTGGATAGATGCCGAACGCGGACCCCCCGCGCGTGGTTCGCGTCGCGACGGACTGATCGCGACCGATGAGCCCCGCGAGATTCGGATCGTAGAAGAGCCCTTCGAGGTTGCCGTAGAAGAAGGAGGTTTGCGAGAAGCCCTGGAGCGCATATTGGAAGCGTTTGCCGAGGTTGACGTAGCTGAGCGCCATCGTGCGGTATTGCTGCACTGAAGACACCGACACGTTGATCTGTTTATCCCCGAGTACGTCGCCCAAGGTGATCTGGGTGCCGCCGAAGATATCCCCGTTGTTGGTGACGCCCACGTTCACCGGAGGGCGACCTTCGAGGAACATCTTCTCGAAGCCCTTCTTCCGCCGCGTGTTGGCGCTAACCAGTGTGTGTGTGAGCGGCGCCTGGAAGTCGATGATGGGGCCCGGAGCGCCAAAGTCGATGCTCGATGCGGTGTTGATCGGTTCCTTGCGCTCCAGGGTGTGTATGCCGTAGTCGCCCTTGTAGTAGGAGATGAAGGTGATCCTGGGGCCGGTGGCGCTGTTCAGGACAATCGGGGAGAGGACGCCGCTGACCGCGTCTGTGTATTGCTTCAGTTCCCCGTTGTTCAGGTCGAGCGTCCAGATGTTGAAGATGTTGCCGTTCTTGGCCGTCTCCGGGTCCAGGGAAATGGACGGATTGGTGGCAGTGGAGGAAAACACCAGCGTGTGGTCGTCGTAGAACTGCGCCGACGTCTCGTCGTTGGTGCCGAAGGTGACCTGGGTCTTCTTCTTCGAGTCGAGTTCGAGTTTGAACAGTTTCTGGTTGCCGCTGACCCGCGCCTTGTAGATGAGGAACTTGCCGTCAGGCGCGTAGGTGGGTCCGTAGTCAAAGAAGTCGTCGACGGTGAGATTGACCACTTCGCGGGTCTCGAGATCGATGCTGAAGATGTCTCTGATGCCACCACGCATGGCCGACATCGCCACGGTCTTGCCGTCGGGTGAAAAAGCGGGCGACTCTGGGTCGTCGACCGTGCTCATCGGGATACGTTCCTCGATCTTGCGCGTCAGGACGTTCTGGACGACGAGCGTGCGCTCCTTCTCCGTGCGCACAAAATAGGCAAGCCGATCGCCTTTGGGAGCCCACGACATCCAGGGCACGGCGTTGAAGCTGGTGGGCTGTACGACGTGGTCGAAGCCGTAGCTCTTGTCGAAGCCATTGGTCAGGTTGCGGACGACGGAGCCGTCTTTCGCCGAGACCAGCAGGATGTCGATTTCGCCGTCCTTGCGGTTGACCGTGACGACCGCGATGAGGTCGCCGGAGGGCGCCGGTGCGATCGACAGCGCCTGTGTGAAGTGTGTCTTTTCCGCGTTTGGCGCCAGATCCCTGCCGTAGTCGGCAGGGCGCTCCTTGTCGCGGAACGGCTTGAAGCGCTCTTTGATGTAGCGCTCGAAGGCCTGGTCGAACTCGTCCGGCTTCATCCGGAGCGCTTCCTCGTAGGCGTCTTCGCCGCCACCAATGACGCTCTTGCGGAGCGAGAACAGGAACTGACGGACGCCTTCGACGCCAAACTTGGCTTCGATGAATTCGTAGAGCGCGTGGCCGAGGTTATAGGGCACTAGGCGCGGGTTGCCCCCGTTTCCGTAGCCTTCCGTCTGGCTCATCTTCGGCACGATGTCGGCAATGGCGGCATCGCGAACCATCATCAGGTCCATCGGATCCCACTGGCCGCGTTCCCATTCGGCACCGCCCTCGTTCACCCAGAGCGGCACGTTCTGCCGGACCAGTCCCTGCGGAATGATGTCGAACTGAAACTGGTGAGTCAGTTCGTGTGTGATGAGTCCGTAGAGTTTGTCCGGGGCGTCATCGATTGGCAGCAGCATGCGCTGGCGGAACGGTTCGGCAAATGCGGCAACCCCCTCGGTGGCCGCGCCGGGCGCGACGTTCTGCTGCTCGAATTCACTGTGAGTCTTGTAGAGGATGAGCGGCACCTTGGCCGATAGGTCGTGCTTTAGGTCGGCGCTGATCTTCTGGTACGCGCTTTCTGCGTATCCGGCGACACGAGCCAGGTGCCGTTCGATCTCTGGGTAGTAGTAGATCTCGAAGTGGTCCGTGGTGTAGACGTGCCAGTCGAAGTTGTCGTAATGAATGTTGTTCTTGCCGTAGTACGGGGCGAACGATGTCTGCGCGGACGAGATGTCGGCGGCTGCGAGGCACAGTAACAGCGTAGAGAGAGCGACCACCGAACCTCGGGCCTGACGGCGCGAGGGAGCGCACTTACGCATAAGCGGTACCTCGAAAGGGACTAGCGAACCGGACAGCTGGCATCTTACTGTGCAGTTTCGCAGACCTGCAAACCGCGGTCCGGAACAAGCCCTCGCGCTTTTCGCAGGAGCCGGCCTGGCGCCGGTGGGTCGCTGTCCTCCAGGCACCTCACTCTGCCCGCGCGCTGACGCCTCGAGGCGACAGCCTGTTATGGTGTCGGCGGCAGCCCTCCGGGCACTACAATCTGGGAGGAATAAAGAGCGTCGCACCCGGGTTATGGCTTGTGGCGCGCAACATCTGCGGACTGGGGGGCACGGCTGGCGTCGCCGAGAGGACAATCAGGCGGAAGAGTGGCGTTTGAGGCGGAAGCCCTGTCGTCGATCGACAGTTTGTACCGCACCGCGCTCAGGCTAACGCGCGCCCCGGCCGATGCGGACGATCTGGTGCAGGACACATATCTCAAGGCCTTTCGTGCCGCCGACTCCTTTCAGCCCGGCACAAATCTCCGTGCCTGGCTGTTTACGATCCTCCACAACACGGCCCGTAATCGAGTGCGAGACCGCGCCCGCGACACGGTGGCGATCGACAGCGAGACTGTCGACCAGGCCGCCGAGCAGCCCTCCTTTCCGGGTGGCGGTAGTGTGGCGACTCCGGAAACGTTGCTGCTCGACGAAGCGCTCGCGCCTGAGGTTCAGGCCGCAGTTGATCGGCTGCCGGACGCCTTCCGTCAGGCCGTGTGGTTACGTGACGTGGAAGAATTTACCTACGCGGAAATCGCCGAGATGTTGGGGATCCCCGCGGGTACTGTGATGTCGCGCATTTCGCGCGGCCGCCGACTGCTTTTTGAGCAGCTGAAACACCTGAATCCCGTCCATGCCCGAGTCTGACTGTCAACAGGCCGATGCGCTCATCACGCCGCTCATCGACGGCGAACTGACTGGCGCGGATCGAGATCGCCTCGAACGCCACCTTGCAGCCTGTCAGGCCTGTCACTCACGGGTGAGCGCGGAACGCGCGGTGCGCTCGCTGCTCCATGACAGCAAGCCGGTGTTCAAGAGCGCATGCGCGCCTGTCGCGTTGCGCGTCAAGTGCGCCAGTCACTGCCGCCTCTCGCCTGCACCTGCGAGCCGACGGGATGGGCGTGAAACCGATCGTTTACTAGGAGTCCGTGATATGAAGACTCGTTGGGCAATTGCCACCCTTGGTGTCATCGCGCTGGCGACGGTCACCCTGTCCATCCAGATGCCGTGGCTGTTCAAGGCACAGGTCGCGATGGTCGAAGCGCCGCTGCCTCTAGCGCAGACAGCCGACTCAGGGCCGGCCACTTCACTGTCGTGTCCGGCAGACGCCAAGCCAGCCAATTTCGACTTCACCCTGAAGAATCACGAAGGCAAGGACGTGAGTCTGTCGTCGTTCAAGGGCAAAGTGGTGCTTATCGACTTCTGGGCCACCTGGTGTGGGCCCTGCAAGGTGGAAATTCCACATTTCATCGAATTTCAGGACCGATACGGCAAGGACGGTCTGCAGATCGTCGGTATCTCGGTAGACGACACGGCCGAAATGGTTGCCCCCTACATTCGGGACATGAAGATGAATTACCCGGTTCTGCTTGGGCTTGATCACGACGATGTGCTGGAGGCGTATGGGCCGCTCGTTGGTATTCCGGTCAGCGTGCTCCTGTCGCGCGACGGGAAGATCTGTGCGACGCACACGGGACTGACTGGGAAGGACGTCTTCGAACGCGAGATCAAGGCGCTTCTCTGAGTCGGAATGGTCGGGCGGGCTGGTGATATGATGACTGCGACATGCTGAAGGGCTTCACACACGCGCGTCTCGCCTGCGGTTGCCGCGTCGGCTTCCGGGAGGGTGTCGAGGGGAGTCCCGTGACGGTCGTGGTCGACGAGAAATCGCCGGCGTGCACGCTGTCATTACACGTTCGCGACCTGCCTGTGTACGACTATCGCGAAGCGCTCAGGCCTTCCACGAGGCTCGGCCCCCTCGAGGAAGAATTCGAAGAAGAAAGCTAGCCTCGCGCCGTTCTCGTGTCGTTAAACACGCCGTCCTCGAAAACGCTGTCCGCGGTCATCTTCTGGGTCGTGCAGGCTTCGGCCGTGCTCGTCTTCTTTGTCCCGTTTGCGTGGCCGCTGCTCGTATTGTGGGCGCTCTCCCACTTCGTGCGGGCGATCGGGCTGACGCTGGCGTTTCACCGCTACCTCGCGCATCGCGCGTTTCAGATGAACCGCGTGGCCCGCTTCATCTGGGCATTCATTGGCACTGCCGCCATGCAAAAGGGCCCACTGTGGTGGGCGGGGCATCATGTCAACCATCATCGCTTCGCAGACCGCGACGGCGATCCCCACAGCCCGATGGTGAGTGGAATCTACTACGCGCACATTGGCTGGTTTCTGAACGACGCCGCGCACGACAAACTCGAGCCGAGCAATCCTGTCATGCGCGACTTCGGTCGGACTCGGGCCCCCGAGCTCTTCTGGCTCAATGAGTGGTTCGCGCTGCCACCTCTCATGCTCGCCGTCGCGATGTATCTCGTCGGCGGAATGCCTTGGCTGATTTGGGGCTTCTGCCTGCCGACGATGACGCTGGCGCATGCGACCTTCGCGATCAATACGGTGAATCATCTCTTCGGGTCGCGCCGTTTCGATACCATCGACGAGTCGAGGAACAACGTGATCACTGCGTTCTTTGCGGCCGGTGAGGGGTGGCACAACAATCATCACCGCTACCAGCGGGCCGCTCGTAATGGGTTCTATTGGTGGGAATTCGACCCGACCTGGTACACCATCCGCCTCATGCAGCTGGTTGGCCTGGCGTGGGACGTACAGCAGGTGCCGGCGCGAATTTACGCTGAGGCCACGGCGACCAAGACGCGTCGCGCGAAGCAGGTAGGGGTCAGCGTCGTGACCGAGACGCCGATCGGATTGGAACTGGCAGAGGATCTGGAATAGCCGGCCCGCCACGCTGGGTCCGCCGCCCATCCTCCCTCGCCTGCACGCGCCATAGCCACTGGTAGACGCCCTGGGCCGCAATCAGTTCGTCGTGCGTTCCTTCTTCGACGATGGCTCCGTCGTTCATGACGACGATCGCGTCCATGTCCCGCACCGTCGCGAGTCGATGAGCGATCACAAGGCTGGTGCGGCCGCGCAGCAGCGGTAGTAGCGCGTTCTGCACAGCCCGTTCCGACCCGGCGTCGAGGGCGCTGGTGGCCTCGTCCAGGATCAGGATGCTTGGGTTCTTCAGGATGGCCCGCGCGATGGCGAGTCTCTGACGTTCGCCCCCGGAGAGGCGGAAGCCGCGCTCCCCGACCTTGGTGTCGTAGCCCTGCGGCAGCGCCGCGATGACCTCATGAATCTGTGCCTGCCGCGCCGCCTGTTCCACCTCGGCGCGTGCGGCGTCCGGCTTGGCGTAGCGTAGGTTGTCGAAGATGCTCGCGTGAAAGAGGAACGTGTCCTGGGAGACAACGGCGATGTGCCGGCGCAGCGCGGTCAGATCGAATTCGCGCACGTCGGTGCCGTCGATGAGCACTTCGCCGCTTGACGGATCGTAGAGGCGCATCAGCAGCGACGCGAGTGAGCTCTTGCCAGAACCGGATGGGCCCACCAGGCCGATCGCTCGACCCGCGGGCACCTTCAACGAGAGGTTGTCGATTGCGCTTCCGGCATTGTGATAGGCCAGTGAGACCTTGCGGAACTCGATCTCGCCGCGGACGGCGACCGGCGTGATCGGATGGGTCGCGTTGCGGATCGACGGTGTCCGATCCATGACCTCGAAGATGCGATCGAAATACGCGTAGCTGGTGCGAAGGTCCACGTGGACGCTGGCCAGGGCGCTGGCCGGTCCGTAGAGTCTCTTGAGCACGCCGACGAAGGCGACCACGGTGCCAAGGGGCATGTGGCCGGTGATGACCAGAGTTCCGCCGATGGCAAAGACGATGGCGGGGCCGATGGATTCGAACATGCCCAGCAGCAACTGAAACCACCGGCCTACCAAGGACTGCGCCAGCGCGAGGTCGCGAATAACGGCCAGCTTGACCGACAGGCGTTTCACCTCGTCGTCCTCTCTGCCGAAGGTCTTAACAAGGAGCGCACCGGAGACGGAGAGGGTTTCCGTGAGGATGCCGGTGAGCTCGCTGGTCCGGGCCTGAAGGATGCGCTTGATGTGCTTGCGCTGTCGGCCCACGCGTCGCGTTGAGCCGATGAACAGGGGTAGAAACGCCGTGGCGACGAGTGTCAGGCGCCAGTCGAGCACCGTCACAAATGCCAGCGTTGACAGCAGCACGACCGTGTTGTGCACAAGGTCGACCAGGGTGCCACTGACAACTCCGCCGACGCCTTGGACATCGTTCAGCACATGGCTGACGGCCTCGCCCGGTTGTTGCCTCGTAAAGAAGTCAAATGGCTCGTCGTGCAGCTGGCGGTACATCCTGACTCGCAGATCGAGCATCACCTGCTGACCGACGAATTCCGCACTGTATTTCTGTGCCACCTGCAGCAGGCCCGCACCTACCGGGCCAACGACCATGGCAGAGCAGTAGAGGAACAGCAGTCGCACGTTCCCGGACGGGATGGCCTCGTCCACGATTTTCTTGATGAATAGCGGTGCCACCAGGTTGAGAGCGGCGGCACCGACGATGCAGGCACCAATGCCATAGGCACGCCACCGATACGGAGCCACAAGGGCGACGATGCGGCGCAGCGTCGCCGCTTCCATTTGCGGAAGGTCCCTGGCGTCAATTGGCGTCTTGCGGACCTGTTTCACCGAGAGGCGGCAGAGCAAAGGCGGTGCCAGTTCTGCGCGGTCATCCTGCGCGCCGTCTTGCGCAGCGATGGGACGCGCCGACGCCCGTCAGCGTCAGTGGGGGGGGAAGGCTGTCGGCTTTGCGAACTGAGCCGACGCGAAACCGTCATTGTGAGGAATGCACAACCGCCGAGCGGCGTATGACAGAATACGGCCTCAACCTACAGTACAGGGAGCGCGTGCATGGGCCTGATGGATTTCATTAAGAGCCAACTGCTCGAGATCATCGAGTGGACCGACGATTCTCGAGACACGCTCTCCTATCGGTTTCCCGACGACGACAAGGAAATCAAACGGGGCGCCCAGTTGATCGTGCGCGAGTCGCAGGTCGTGCAGTTTGTCTACCTGGGGCAGTTTGGCGATCAGTTCGGACCAGGCAAGCATTCCCTCACCACCGACAACATTCCGGTCCTGTCGCGCCTGCAGGGATGGAAGTACGGCTTTGAGTCGCCGTTCAAGGCTGACGTCTATTACGTCACGACTCGTCTCTTCACCGGCAACAAGTGGGGCACCTCCAACCCCGTTATGGTCCGCGATCAGGACTTCGGCATTGTCCGCCTGCGCGCCTTTGGCACCTACGATTTCAGAATCGTCGACGTGTCTCAGTTTCTGAAGGAAGTGGCCGGGACGGACGTGCATTTCCGGCTCGACGAATTTGCTGACGCGATGCGCTCGCGACTTGTGAGCGTCTTCAGCGAGGCCCTGGCCGAAAGCAAGGTGCCTGTACTGGATATCGCAACGCGGTACAGCGAGCTCGGCGAGGCCTTGCTGCCGCTGATCAATCCCGTGATTAAGGCCAAGTACGGCCTCGAGATGGGCAGTTTCATCATCGAGAACGTGTCGGTGCCCCCCGAGGTTGAAGCGGCGATCGACAAGCGCTCGAGCATGGCAGCGGTCGGAAACTTGAACGACTATGTGAAGTACCAACTGGCGCAGGGACTCGAAAAGGGCGGCACGGGCGTTGGCGGTGTCGGCGCGGAGATGGCCGTGGGGATGTCCATCGCCCAGCAGATGCTGAACCAGCCTGGCGGTCTCATGGGCCAGGCAACTCCGCCCGCGGCGCCGCCGCCGGCAGGAGCGCCCGCGGCATCGATGCTTCCTGAAATGCTCAGCCCGGCGGATGCGGCCAAGGCCCTTGGTGTGTCTGAGGCTGACGTGCTCTCGAGCCTTGACGCCGGCGACCTCAAGGGCAAGAAGATCGGCACGCAGTGGCGCATCACGCGCGCACAGCTCAACGCCTTCCTGCAGTAAGCGCGGGGCGAGGTGGCAGAGGAGCCGTCAGCGGCCGCGACACCGGCGCCGGAGCCGGTCGCGACTGCACGCGAGAAGTATCACTGTCCGGCGTGCGGCGCTGAAGCGCACTGGAATCCAGGGAAGAAGGCGCTTGCCTGTCCGTTCTGCGGCACCGAGTCGCCGGCGACTCTCGAAAGCCGCAACGCGAACACGGTCATCGCCGAGCACGACCTGGTTGAGGCGCTGCGAAGCATTCCCGACGAAGCCCGGGGATGGCAAGCGGAGAAGACCTCGGTCCGCTGCCAGAGCTGCCGCGCCATCTCAGTGCTCGATCCGGACAAGGTCGGCACCCGATGCCAGTTCTGCGGCTCGGCCCAGCTCGTTCCATACGCAGAGGTCAAGGACGCGTTTCGCCCGGAATCTTTGCTGCCGCTGACGATCGCAGAGTCTCAGGCGCGAGATCTCATTCGCGCCTGGTACAAGCGCCAGTGGTTGGCGCCAAACGCGCTCAACGCCCGCGCACTCACCGATACCGTCAAAGCCGTGTACCTACCGTACTGGACGTTCGACGCGAATGCGGCAGCGAACTGGACGGCGGATTCTGGTGAGTACTACTACACCGGCACGGGAAAGAATCGGCAGCGACACGTGCGGTGGACACCGGTGGCGGGCGATCTCACGCACGTGTTCGACGACGATTTGGTGCCGGCTTCTACGGGCATTGAGTCGCGCTGGCTCCGCGGTGTCGAGCCATTCCCGACCGCCGGGCTCATTCCGTACGACCCGGGGTATCTGGCGGGTTGGATGGTTGAGCGCTACCAGATCGACCTGGTGGCGGCGGCCAGTCACTCGCGCGAGCAGATGGAGAGCGCGCTACGCCAGCTGTGCGTGCGCCAGATTCCCGGTGATACCTACCGAGACCTCGTCGTCCACTCGACGTACACGAACCAGCGCTTCAAGCACATCTTGGTGCCGATCTGGTTGATGTCATACACCTACGGGTCAAAGGCGTATCAAGTCGTGATCAACGGGGTGACGGGTGTCATCGCGGGTGGGCGCCCGTGGAGCTGGGTGAAGATCATGTTGCTGGTCCTGCTCGCGCTGATCGTGGTCGGGTTCTGGGCGGCGAACCAGTAGGGCGTGTTATCCCGCGGCAGGACTGTTGGCACCGTATCGGCAAGCCATTGTTAGCAGACATCGATGTCTGCGACGAGTGGCAGGTGATCTGACGCGACGAGTGTTCGCGCCGTCCTTGGCATCGAGATGTCCACCACGTCGAGCTTGCCTGCGTAGTAGATGTGATCGAGATGCAGGATCGGAAAGAGTCCGGGATACGTGCGCGTCCGCGGTAGGTATTTGCCGATGTCGACGCTCTTTAGCCTTGAGCTGAGAAGAGACGTCGTCAGTCCCTTCATCCATTCGTTGAAATCGCCGAGCACGATCTTGCGGCCAGTCACGTGTTTGTCAGACACGATCGAGGCGAGCCGAGTCGCCTGATAGCGCCGCTCGAGAATCGCCGTGCCGAGATGCACGTTGTAGACATGCAACACATGGCCGGCGACGTCGATGTCCACGCGCTGCATGCCCCGTTCCTCACAGCTCTTCCACGAGAGGTCGTGTTGCGCGTGGTGCTCGATGGGGAAGCGGCTGAGTACGGCATTACCGAACAGGTGCCCACGCAGCCGGCGCGTCGGCGCCATCACCCACCCCATGCCAAGTGCCGCACCGATTTCCTCGATGTGACTGTTGCCGTTCGGTCCAGCGCCAACCACTTCCTGCAGCGCAATGATGTCAGCGCCGATCGTCCGCAATACCGAGGCAACGCGATCGGGGCGGGTCCGCCGGTCCATCCCGCGCGAGCGGTGGATGTTGTAGGTGACGATTCGCACGCGGGCCCGAGTGGCAGGAGTCACTGGGCTATGATAGACCGCGATGCGGCAGCGACCGCGGGAGGCTTGACCATGGCGCGGCTCAAATCAGAACTCGAAGTCACCTGTCCCTGCTGTCTGACGACGCTAGTGGTCGACGTGAATCTTGGGCGCGTCGTCTCGCACGCTGAGCCCGAGCGCGCCTCCAAGCCGGAGTTGAGCAACGCCCAGCGGATTCTCGCGGACGAAGCCGCGCGCCGGGAAGCCATCTTCGAGCAGTCGGTCAGCGCTGAGAAGAATCGAGGCGACGCCTTGTCTCGCCGCTTCGAAGAAGCGCTGCGCCAGGCGAAGCAGGAACCTATCACGAAGCCGACCCGCGACTTCGACCTCGATTAGCGAGTGAATTCCTCTGGCAGGGGCGTCCACTTGTCGCGGCCCTTGTAGTAGATCGGTTTCTTTCCGTCGTGGGCTGCCCGGTAGGCCTTGTACCTTTCACGTAACTGACGAAACCGCGCATCAGAACTGAACAAACGCTGATGTGGGAAATCGAGCAGCATGCGCTCCACCTTCCAGACATTTGTCTCCGCACGCCGCCATTCGTAGTTGCCCATCTCTTTCGCGAGGTCGACAACGGCAAACCCAGTGACACGACCCGTGTAGTCCACGTACGCATCCATGTAGCTGCGGGCCAGACCTTCGGCGGTGGAGAAACGTGGCAGTCGTCCGTGCAAGCCGGGGTCTCGTGAGCGCGCGATTGAGCCCCAGCGCCCGTTGTGCTGGTAGGCGTAGATCACGTGATCGAGCTGATCGACGGACTCGAAACTCAGGAGACGCGCCGGATAGTTGTGGCGTTCCAGAACGACGGCCGCGAAGAGCGCGGCTTCGAGGCAGTGCGCGACACCGTGGCGTACGACGCCTCGAAAGCTGCGCAGCGTCGCCCGTCCATGCGGTTCCTGGTTGTAGGGCAGCGCGTTGAGGTAGCGCTGCACCGCGAGCGGCGTCTTGAGCCGAGCGATCAGCCGCCGCTCCGCAGGCGAGAAAGGCGCCGCGCTAGTCAACGGCGACCATGCCCTTGACGTCTCCTAGCAGCTGCTCCGGTGTCCACTCGCTGCCAGAGTATGTCCGTACGAGGTTGCCCTGGCGGTCGATGATCGCCGTGCGCAAGTTGTGGGTGATGTCCGAGGGGACCTTGCTTGCCCGCGAGACTGAGACACCAAAACGAGACGCCCACTCGTCGACGACCTGCTGTGTGCCGGTGGCGAAGGTCCAGAGCGCTGGATCAGCGCCGAGCTGCGCGGCATACGCCTTCAACGCGGCCGGCGTATCTCTGGCGGGATCGATCGTGACGGTCAGCAGGTGCGCCCGAAGCCGGTTGCCCTCCACCTGAAGCTTCTTCTGGATAGCCACGAAATGGCGGTCTAGCAGTGGACACTGGTTTGGCATCGGACAACTGGTGTACGTGAACGTCACGACGACCGCCGAGCCGCGGAAGCTCTCGAGCGAGACGGCCTTACCGTTCGAATCCACGAGAGGCACGCTGGGGACCGGCGCACCAGCCGGAAGGATGTTCATGCCGGCGGTCGCGCCCGATCCCGGCGCGCGCTCGAGCGGTGCTTCGCCGACCTTCTTGACCGACTGGATGAAGGCGTCTCTGGCCTCGACAACAAGCGTGGCATTGATGAGGTCGCCTGGCGCAAGCGGCGCAAGCTCCTTCACCTCGCGGGCGTGGTAGGACATGGTCATCGCCGACATAAAGCCGGCGATGTCTTCGTGCTTGATGACGACGTCCTTGTGGTCCGCCGAGACACTGATGATCTGCCCCTGAAGCTTGAATTCACGACGGTCGGCCGACGCCGGCCCGCCGCGGCCGCAGGCGCAGACGAGCAGCGCGGCTACTGCCACAAACGCTGTGCAAGTCCGCATCGCTTTAGTCTACAGTCGACCTCCTATGATTTGGATCGGCACCTCCGGCTACAACTATCCCGAGTGGAAAGGGAGCTTCTATCCGTCGGATCTTCCCGCCAAGAAGATGCTGCCGTATTACGCGGCGCGCTTTCCGACGGTCGAAATCAACTACACGTTCTACCGGATGCCGACCGAGACGCTGGTGGCCGGATGGGCCGCACAGACGCCCTCGTCCTACAAGCTGACGCTCAAGGCGCCGCGGCGCATCACTCACGACAGTCGATTGAAGAACGTCGGTGACCTCACGCGCGGCTTCTGCAGCGTGGCCGGCACTCTGGGCGACAAGCTTGGGGCGCTGCTGTTTCAGCTGCCGCCCAACCTGAAGAAGGACCTTGCTCTGCTCGACTCATTTCTGGCTGACCTCCCGCCGAAAGCGCCGGCGGCCTTCGAGTTCAGGCATGAGTCGTGGCTAGACGACGAGGTGAGTGCTCGCCTGGCGGAGCGGGGGCTTGCGCTCTGCGTGGCGGACAGCCAACGGTTGTCCACGCCGGTACGCATCACGGCGGACTACGCATACTTCAGGCTGCGCGACGAAGGTTACACGCCGGACGATATTGCCCGCTGGGGAGACAGCATTGCCAACGCCACCCACGAGTGCCGTGACGTGTTTGTCTATTTCAAGCACGAGGACGAGGGCAAGGGGCCAGAGTTCGCGCGCCTCTTGATGCGGCGCCTAGGTCTTGACATCGTCGAGTAGCTTAGGTGGAGGGGAGCGCGCCGATGAAGTCGACAATCGTCCGCTCCGCCCAGTAGCCGTGGTCTGGGGTGTTCCGCGGGCCGATGAAGCCACAGTGCCCACCGTGCGCGCTGATCGCCAGGGTGATGTGCGGATTGCCGGTGACAGCGGTATGACGAAAGGGCGCCGACGGCACGAATGGGTCGTCTTCGGCCGTGATGATGAGCGCAGGGATTGTGATGCGATCCACGACGCGCATCGCGCTCGCTCGATGGTAGTAATCTGTGGCGTCCAGGAAGCCGAAGTGCGGTGCGGTGTAGAGCTGGTCAAAATCCCGGACGCTTCTCACCATTGTCAGCTTGTCCAGATCGAACGATCCTGGGCGCAACGCGACCTTCCTGCGAATTCGATTCTTCAGGCCGCGAACGAAGTTCCACTGGTACATCCAGTTGCTCTTGCGTTCGAGCGCCAGGACACACTCGCCAATCTCGAGGATAGGTGACACGGCCGCGACGCCCACCAGCTGCGTCGGTGCTTCAACCCCGTACTCACCAGCGAGCCGCAGGGCCAGATTGCCGCCGAGCGAATAGCCGGCGACGGCAATGCGCCCGATGCCGTCGACCGTGGTCAGTTCCTCGATCACGTGCTTCGCGTCTGCCGTCAGCCCCGAATGGAAGAGGCCTGGGGCCAGGTGCTCAGTGTTGCCACAGTTGCGCTGGTTCAGGCGCACCACGTTCATGCCCCGAGCGAAGGCCTTGTCGGCGAGGCCCTTCATATAGTGCGCATCGCTTGATCCGTTGAGACCGTGCAGCAGGATCAGCGTCAGTCTCGACCTCGCATCGTCGTGCCAGTGGCAGTGCGCCAGCACCTGCGTCTCAGGCGCGGGGGAGAAGTAGCGGACTGTCGGCTCTGGTAGGCGCGGAAACTGGCGAGGATTCCCCCAGCTGTAGAGCGTCATCCAATGCCCATTGGACAGACCCGCGCGTGGCACAAACGAGAGACTCACGGTGACGATGATAGTTCAAGGGTCCATTCCGCTCCTTGTATGATGTCGGCCATGGTGAAGGGCCGCGCCGCGTCGCATCTCTACGTCCAGGTGCTTGTCGCCATCGCGATCGGCGTGGTGTTCGGGTTCCTTGCGCCGGAGAAGGCGGCAGCGATGCGGCCGCTGGGCGACGGCTTCATCAAGCTGGTGAAGATGATGATTGCCCCGATTGTCTTCACCACGGTGGTGGTCGGCATCGCGCAGATGGGTGCCATGAAGGACGTCGGGCGCATCGGGCTGCGCGCGTTGCTCTACTTCGAAGTGGTATCGACGATCGCGCTCGTCATCGGCTTGGTGGTGGTCACGCTCCTCAAGCCCGGTGTCGGCGTCAATTTCAATCCGGCGACAGCCGACATCGGCTCGATAGCGTCATACACCGCTTCGTCACAGCACCTCAGCACGGTCGAGTTCTTGTTGAATGTCATTCCTGACACGATTGTCGGCGCCTTTGCCAGAGGCGAGGTCTTGCAGGTGCTGCTCTTTGCTGTGTTGTTCGGCCTGACTCTGCTTCGGCTTGGCCCTCGGGCAGAAGGGCTCGTCGGTCTACTCGCCACTGTATCGGATGCGTTGTTCGACGTGGTGTCGCTCATCATGCGGCTGGCGCCGCTCGGCGCCTTTGGCGCGATGGCTTTCACGGTCGGGCGCTACGGTGCCGCATCCTTGATCGCGCTCGGCAAGCTGATGGCGGGCGTGTACCTGACGTGCGCCTTGTTCATCTTCGTGGTGCTGGGGTTGATCGCAGCGCTGGCTGGCGTGAATCTGCTCAAACTGTTGAAGTACATTGGCGAGGAGATACTCATCGTGCTCGGCACGTCCTCGTCGGAGTCGGCACTGCCTCGTCTCATGGCCAAGCTGGAATATCTTGGTTGCGCTAAGTCGGTCGTCGGTCTGGTTGTGCCCACCGGCTATTCCTTCAACCTCGATGGCACGTCGATCTACATGACGATGGCGGCGATCTTCGTGGCACAGGTGAGCGGCGTTCACTTGTCGCTCTCGCAGACGCTGGGTGTGCTCGGGGTGTTACTCCTGACGTCCAAGGGAGCCGCGGCCGTGACCGGTAGCGGGTTTGTCACGCTGGCCGCAACCTTGGCGGCGTTTCCGAACATCCCCGTTGCCGGGTTGACGCTGTTGCTGGGGGTGGACCGATTCATGTCAGAGGCGCGCGCCATCACGAACCTGATTGGCAACGCCGTGGCGACGCTCGTCGTTGCGCGCTGGGACGGTGCCCTCGATCTCGAGCGGGCCCGCGCGATTCTCAACGGTGAGCCGCCCCCAGAGTGGGTCGACGTCGTCGCTGTGACCATCGTTGAGGGCGCCTAGGGTCTGAATGACGGGTCAGGCGAAGCGTTGCTCTGGTCTTGCGGCGAGGCTCCTCGCGGCGCTGCTCGCTTCCGCATGCTCAGGCCCGGCCCAAGGGCCCGTGTCTGTGCCGCCACGCGTGCCGTTGCCGCAGGCCGAGGGCGCACTGATCGTGAGCGGGGTGTCTGCTCCAGTTACGGTTGTCAGAGATGAATGGGGCATTCCGCACATCTCGGCCACGACGCCGGACGATCTGTTTTTCGCCCAGGGCTTCGTGCAGGCGCAGGACCGGCTGTTTCAGATGGACCTGTGGCGCCGCGCGTCCCTTGGTCGCCTGTCCGAGGTGCTCGGCGCCAACTTCGTACAGCGCGACACGATGACCCGCCGCATGCAGTATCGCGGCGACATGGATGCGGAGTGGCGTGCCTATGGTCCTGGGACCAAGGCCATCGTCGCGGCGTTTGTGAATGGCATCAATGCCTGGATCGATCAGAGCCGCAATGCCTGGCCTGACGAGTTTCGACTTGCGGGCTGGACGCCCGAGCACTGGGTACCAGAAGATCTCCTGAACCGAACCGACGCGTTCGCCTTGAGCGTTGGCGCTCAGGACGAAGTGTTTCGCGCCCGAGTGGTCGCGGCGCTGGGACCGTCTCGGGCAGCGGCTCTCCTTGGTCCTGGCACTCCGCCCCCAGGTGTCGACTTTGCCGCCATCACGCCGGCGCTGGGTGAGACCGTGCTGCGCGTCGGTGCTCGACCGTTTTTCGCCGGCTTCAGCGCGCCATTTCGTGGTGGCAGCAACGTTGTTGCCGTCGGCGGGTCGTCGTCAAGTTCCGGTGCGCCGCTCCTGGCCGTGGACCCACATCGCAGACTTGATGCGCCAGCACTGCGCTATCTGGTGCACCTGTCGGCGCCGGGCTGGCATGTGGCCGGTATCACGTCGCCCTGGATGCCGGGTGTCGTGATGGGGCACAACGAGACGCTGGCGTGGGGCATGGCCTCGGCGCCGGTCGACGTGCAGGACATCTACGTCGAGCACGTCAACCCTCGCAACCCTCGGCAAGTGCTACGCGACGGTCGCTGGGAAGACA
>JBEBGG010000256.1:0-3802 GCA_040081555.1 Vicinamibacterales bacterium | reverse complement strand
TACATCTTTCCGGCGGAAGCCAAGACGGTCTCGCCGGAGTTCGTTCGCGTCGGCACCAGGCTGGCCGCGCTTGAGATGATCGAGTCAGGCACGACCACCTTCACCGACATGTACTACTTCGAGGAAGAGATCGCGAAAGCGGCGCGAGCGGCGGGTCTGAGGGGCGTGCTCGGGGAGACGGTCATCCAGTTTCCGGTGGCCGATGCCAAGACGCCGGCAGAGGCGCTGCTTCGCGCTGAGGCCTTCATCAAGGCATTCAAGGACGACCGCCTCATTACTCCGGCGGTCGCTCCCCACGCGGCCTACACCAATAGCGCCGAGACGTTACTGGCGAGCAAAGCCTTAGCGCGGAAATACGACGTGCCGGTGCTGATTCACCTGGCCGAAACGGAGGACGAGGTTCGGCAGATGCGGACGGCGCATCAGGCGACACCGACGGCATACCTCGAGTCGATTGGCTTCTGGGGGCCAAAGACCGTGGCCGCGCACGGCGTGTGGGTAGACGATGCGGACATTGCCATTCTCAAGGCGCGCAACATCGGCGTCTCGCACAATCCGGAAAGCAACATGAAGCTGGCGAGCGGCGCAGCGCCGATTGGCAAGTACCTGGCCGCTGGGGTGGCGCTCGGACTTGGAACCGATGGGGCGGCCAGCAACAACGATCTCGACATGTTCGAGGCGATGCGCCAGTCGTCGTTTCTCGCCAAGTTCGTGGCGCACGACCCAACGGCTGTTCCCGCTCGTGCCGCCCTTGATCTGGCCACCATCGGCAGCGCCAGGGTACTGGCGATGGCCGACGAGATCGGCTCGCTCGAGAAGGGCAAGCGCGCCGACATCATCACGGTGTCGATGGCGTCCGCGCGCCAGACACCGCTCTACGACACGGTGTCACACCTCGTCTATGTGACGCGCGGGGACGACGTGAGGACGACGATTGTGAACGGAAAGGTGCTGATGCGCGAACGTCGCCTCCTGACGCTCAACCGCGCCGAGGTGCTGGCGGACGCGCAGCGGATGGCGGAGCGGGTGCGCGCGGCGCTGAAGTCGTCGGACTAAGGCTTCAGCACACCGATATATGGCAGATTCCGGTACTGCTCGGCGTAGTCCAGTCCGTAGCCAATGACGAAGTGATCCTCGATTGTGAAACCCACATACTCCACCGCCACATCAATCTTGCGGCGCGACGGCTTGCTCAGGAGGCAGGCGGTCCGTAGCACGCGCGGATTGCGAGCACGGAGAATCTCCTGCAGGTAGGTGAGTGTCAGGCCCGTGTCGACGATGTCTTCGACGATGAGGACGTCCTTGCCGTCGAGGGTGGTGTCGAGATCCTTCGTCACCCGCACTTCGCCGGAGCTGGTCGTCCCTTTGGCATAGCTCGACAGCGCCATGAAATCGAGCGAGACATTGCCTTCGATGTTGCGCACCAGATCGGACATGAAGATGAACGCGCCCTTCAAGACGGCGATAATATGCAGGCCGTCAGGATAGTCGCGGCGGATCTCCTCGGCCATGGCCGCCACGCGGGCCTGGATCTTGGCGGTGGAGATGAAGACGTCGGGCGAGTCAGACATGAGGGCGAAATGATACCGCGGTCATGAAGAAATTCGAGATCATCACCGAAGCCGACGCGCGCCAGCTGGCGGTGGGCGAGTCTGTGGAGCTCTCGCGTCGGGGGCACATCACACCACTGGCGCTTGATACGATCAAGGCGCGCCGCATTGAGGTGCTCCGCGGCGGCGCGGTGTCGGCAGGCGACGGGTCTCTGGCCCCAGTGGCGGACATCAGGCGCGTGATCATCTCGAGCGACCACGGTGGTGTGGCGCTCAGGCAGTCGCTGGTCGCGTTCCTGCGCGGCCGCGGCCTGGCCGTCACTGAGCTGGGCGGCGATGCCCAGACCTCCGTCGACTATCCGGATGTGGCCGCCGCCGTGGCGCGTCCCGTCGCCAACCGCGAAGCTGACGCGGGCATCGTGATCGACGGCTCCGGTATCGGCTCGGCGATGGCGGCCAACAAGATCCGCGGCATCCGCGCGGTGATGGCCACCACCGAGGAAATCGCGCGTTACTCGCGCGAGCACAACGGCGCCAACGTCCTGACGCTGGGCGCCACGCTGGTCTCGGACGCGACCGCCAAAGCGATCGTCCTCGCCTGGTTGAGCACGCCGATGAAGGAACCGCGTTACATTCGCCGCCTCGCCAAGATGCGGGCGCTTGAAGAGGACAGGTAGTTCTCCGTGACCAGAGATGAACTGCAGCGGCTGATTGGCGTCATCGTCCAGGAACTGTCGGCGGCGTCGGGGCGTAGGCCGGCGGTGTGCACCTGCCACGCCGTATTGAGCGACTGCTGCCCGGACCGGCTGCGCAGTGTGATCGATGCCGGCGCCACCCGCGTCGGCGTGCACGCGATGGGCGGCGCCCCCACAGGCGTGGCCTCGATGATCGACCACACCTTGCTCAAGGCCGATGCGACGCGTGCGGAGATCGAGACGCTGTGTCGCGAGGCCGCACAGTTCAAGTTCGCCACGGTCTGTGTGAACCCGACGTGGGTGGCCACCGCCGCGCGTCTGTTGGCCGGCACCTCGGTTGGTGTCTGCTCGGTCGTCGGCTTTCCGCTGGGCGCGACCACGGCGGAAGTGAAGGGATTTGAAACCAGGCGGGCCATCTTCGACGGTGCTCGTGAGATCGACATGGTCATCAATGTCGGCGCGCTCAAGTCCGGAGACCTTCGCGTGGTCGAGCGCGATATCGAGGCCGTGGCGGCGCCGTGTCGAGAGTGCGGTGTGTTGAGCAAGGTCATCATCGAGGCGGCGCTGCTGACCGACGAGGAGAAGATCACGGCATGCACGCTCGCCAAGGCCGCTGGGGCTGACTACGTCAAGACATCCACAGGCTTTGGTCCGGGCGGCGCCACGGCGGCCGATGTGGCGTTGATGCGTCGGGTGGTGGGCACCGGGATGGGAGTGAAAGCGGCCGGCGGCGTGCGCGACCTCGACGGGCTCAAAGCGATGGTGGCGGCGGGCGCCACGCGCGTCGGTGCCAGCGCAGGAGTGAAGATTGTCCAGCAGTCCCGCGGCGAGGCGCCGCCGACCTCGGCGCCGGCGGGCTACTAGCCCAGTACCCCGCGGCCCCGGCCGGGAATCATCTGCCCCCGGCGAGGCGGCGCTGGACTCGGCCGGATTATCTGCTTCTCTTCATGGGGGAGCTGCGCAAGACGTTGGAGCCCGTCCCTAGAATTCGCGGTACCTCGTCACCGAACCGTGGGTCGCTATCGCTGTAATCCGAAGGGGTGACCCGCCACCGGTGAGCCTAACAGATAGAGCGCGCGCGCCGCGGCAAGGACCCGTGGGTGCTCTCGCTGTGCCAGTCGTTGCCGCTTGAATCGCACGGGCACCGGCTGCGCCAACATTGCGGCCACCGCGCGGTCGAATGCCTTGACGCTGCTGGCCCAGGAAAACTGCTGGGCCATGCGACGGCTGGCATGGCCCAGCCGCCGTCGCACTGCCGGCGGCGTCGCCACCGCGGCAGTCAGCGCGGCCGCGAGCGTGTCCACACTCACCTCACAGAAGTCGACCTCGTCGATCTGTTGCTCGAATCCGAGCGTGTTGATGGCGAAGGATCGCCCCACCGGCACATTGATCCGGCGGACTGGGAGCAGGACCGACGTACGTCGGTTGCAGAAGTCCAACGCTGCCCCAAACTGCGGGACGATCGCCGGCGTGCCGCACGCCATCGCTTCCACAATCGGCAGACAAACGCCTTCGGCGCGGTAAGGGAAGACGCAGATGTCCGCCGATCGATACAGC